>JAEYXO010000399.1 GCA_023431245.1 Pseudomonadota bacterium
CTCTGCCGCAAAAGCGAGATCGACTGGTTCCTCTACGGCCTGCGCAACCTGTTTCCCGAAGCCTGGCGCGCCTTCACCGCGCCGATTCCCGAAGCCGAGCGCGGCGACCTGCTCGCGGCCTACCACCGGCGGCTGACCGATCCGGATCCCGCCGTGCACATGCCGGCGGCGCGCGCCTGGAGCACCTACGAGGGTTCCTGCTCGACGCTGCTGCCGAGCCCGGAGACCGTCGCCTATTTCGCCGGCGACGTGGTCGCACTGGGACTGGCGCGCATCGAGGCGCACTATTTCATCAACAACATTTTCCTGCCGGACAATGCCCTGCTCGACCGGGTCGGCCGCATCCGCGGCATTCCCGGCATCATCGTCCAGGGCCGTTACGACGCGGTGTGCCCGATCATCTCGGCCGACGACCTGCACCGCGCCTGGCCGGAAGCCGAGTACCATGTGGTGCCCGACGCCGGCCATTCGGCCTGGGAACCCGGCATCTGCGCGGCACTGGTCCGCGCCTGCGAACAGTTCAAGCACCTCAACACATCAGTCACCAAGGGAGAATGAAGTGAAACTGGTCAGCTATTCCGCCACCAAGCGCGGCCCCGTGGCCATCGGCGTCATCGCCGCCGACGGCAGCATCATCGATCTCGCGACCGCCGCCAAAAAGGCGCGTGTGAAACTGCCCTTTGCCGCCAACGACATGATCGGGCTGGTCGCCGCCGGCAAGTCCGGCCTCGCGCTGGTCAAAAAGGCCGTCGCCGGCCTGAAGACCGGCCACCACAAGTTTGCCAAGGTCACGCTGCACGCGCCGATCCCGCGCCCGCGCAAGAACGTGTTCTGCGTCGGCTGGAACTACGTCGAGCATTTCGAGGAAGGCGCCAAGGCGCGGCCGCATGTCGCGGAACTGCCGAAACATCCGGCCTTCTTCAGCAAGCAGCCGCTGTGCGTCAACGGCCCCTTCGCCGACGTGCCCTCGCATCCGGGCGTCACCCAGAAGCTGGACTGGGAAGTCGAACTGGCCGTGGTCATCGGCAAGGGCGGCAGCAACATCAAGGAAGCCGATGCGATGAAACACATCTACGGCTACATGATCGCCAACGACGTGTCGGCGCGCGAGGTGCAGCGCCAGCACGGCCAGCAGTGGTTCAAGGGCAAGAGCCTCGACGGCCATTGCCCGATGGGCCCCTGGCTGACCACCGCGGACGAGGTGAAGAATCCGCAGGGCCTGCGCATCACCAGCCGCGTCAACGGCGTCACCAAGCAGGATTCCAACACCAGCTATATGTACTTCAAGCTGCCGCGGCTGATCGCGGAGCTGTCGGCGGGGCTGACGCTGGAGCCGGGCGACCTGTTCCTGACCGGCACGCCGGCCGGCGTCGGACACGCGCGCAATCCGCCGGAATTCATGAAGCCGGGCGACATCCTCGAAACCGAGGTGGAAGGACTGGGGCTGCTGCGCAACAAAATCGCGGCGAAGTAGTTCTCCGCCCTCCCCGACAAAAAAACGCCGCTGATCGCGGCGTTTTTTATTCCGGCGCCTTTTTCGCGCCCCCGGCGGCCGCCTTGCCCGCCGCCTGCAGGCTCTCCAGGCCGGCGCGCTGCATCTCGAGCGTCTTGATGGTCATCTGCACGAAGCCGGTGTTCATCGTCAGCCAGGTCTCGACCGCCTTCAGTTCTGCGATTTTCTTGTCGAGGTCCTCGATGTTCATCGTCGGCGCGATCATGCCCGGAATCGGGAACCCCATCGGGTTCCACATCTTCTGCATGAATTCGAAAAAATCCTTCGGCACTTCCTGTTCGGCCATGATCGCTCCTCCGGGTTACGGGACGATTATAGGCGCGCGGGACTCAGGCGGCTTCGACGCGGACGATGTCGCCGTCACGGGCCGAGGCCAGCAGCGCCGGGTCGCCGCGCAGGCGGCCGAGGATGTTGCAGGGGGACACTAGGCGGCATTCATCACCGCGCGAGGCCGGGGTACGGCCCCAGGGCAGCGCCAGTGCGCTGCCGTCGGTCCAGAAACAGACTGTGCCCGGGTCAACCACCTGCTGCGCATCCGCTTCGAGGGCCAGGCGCAGCGGCAGCGTGAAGTAGATTTCCTCGCCCCAGGTGTTGATGCGGGATTCGCAGGGCAGGATGGCCAGCAGCCGGTCGGCTGCCGCACCCGGCCGCAGGTCGGCGATCACCGACGCGGCCGGCCAGACGATACGGATCGCCGCCACCAGCCGCCGGGAAAACTCAGTCGCTGAACAGCGGGTCGGTGCGGCGGATGGCGACGCGCAGCCGCGGCGTGGCCGGCGCGGCCGGCTCGGCAAACGAGGCCACCACGCGCTGCAGACGCTGTTTCTCGCCGAACACCTTGTTGGTATAGGTGTCGTTTTCGTCGTTGAGCGCGCCGGCATACATCTGCAGGGCGATGCCGAGGTTGCCGGTGCGGGTCAGGTATTCGCGGATGATGCGGGTGCCGACGCGGATATTGGCTTCCGGGTCGTAGACTGCGCGGTCACCGCCGAACTCGGCCAGTTTCTCGCCATGGAAGCGGGGGATGATCTGCATCAGTCCCTTGGCGCCGGCGACACTTTCGGCGATGGGGTTGAAGCTCGACTCGATGCCGATGACGGCCATGATCAGCAGCGGATCGAGGCCGGCCTTGCGGGCCTCGGCATGGGCGATCTGGACAAACTCGAGGGTCAGATCCTGCGACACCTTGTAGCGCTTGGCCAGGAATTCGGCCAGCGCCGCGTGGCGCGGGGCATCGGGATGGGCGGCCGGAGCGGCAGGCTGGGCGGCCAGCACGCGCTCGGATACGGCCTTGGCCTCGCTCTCGACGGCGGCATAGGCCGAGGTCAGCCAATGGTTTCCATGACGCTCGTGGAGCAGGAGAGCCAGTGCGCACATGCAGGCGAACAGCGTCGCCAGGGTGGCCATCCTGCGGGTCCGGTCCGGCGTTGCGGCCGGCGGTTCCCCGGAAGTATCGGGGGATATTTCTGAGATTGATTTTGCAAACACGCAAAACCTCCTTTCGGGAGTAGCGCCGCACAGTGGCCGACGCCTCAGCTGGGGTTACCTCGCTACGGTAACGGGTGTCTCCTTGAAGACTGGTTATAGCCTGCAACCACTATAGGTTGTGGGCCACTCGAAAAAACTGGCTAATTCTAGGTATTCAACCTGTGGACCGCAACCACGGAAGCGCATTATCGGGCAATTCCACGTTCGGACCGGGGCGGGAGTTTAACGGCAAGGCCTGATGCATTGCAATAAAAATATAAGTTATTGTTTTAAAACAATAATTTCACATTTTTGGGGTTTGCAGCAGGCTTGAACCGGCAAAAACCGGTCTTTTGAGCGGCAGCGCCACAAAGAGTTCCCGGCCTGGCTTGGGCCGCACAGAATGCAGATAAAACTGATTTAAAACAATAAGTTAAAGCTCGTCCTGGGGATCCGGACCGGGTTTGCCCTGCCTCGCCTCCCAGCTACGCAGGGCCGCCTCATAGTTAGTGAGTGCCTCCCAATATCGATCGAAAATGCAGGGATCGCAGCCGCTCCCACAGCATTCCCAGGATTCGGGCTCCTGCGGTTTCTCCGGCTTGGGGTCGTACTCCGCCGCCATGTTCAGCGCGCCTCCGCAGGCAGCGGCCGGTCGGGGAAACGCCGGCCGAACTCGGCGGCCAGTGCATCGGCATCGGCGATTTTGCCGGCACGACGCAGTTCGACGATGCGCTCGATCCAGCGCTCCGCCGGCGCCGTGACCAGATCCCGCCACAGCAGGGCCGGTTCCGCTGCAGCCTGTAGCGCCGGGCGGGCCGGAGCGGCGACGGAA
>JAEYXO010000048.1 GCA_023431245.1 Pseudomonadota bacterium
TATTCGGAGAGTATGCGCAGCGGGCGCGCCGCGCGGCTGCCCATGAATTCCGGATTGCTGTAGGCCTTCTTGGTCGATTTCAAAAGAAAACTCCTTCAGTACGGCGGACAGCGGAAGATCCGCCTCCGGCCTGTCAGGGTGTGCTGCGACCGGTCAGCCGGAACTGCCGCGCCGGGGGTGTCCCCGCCGCGAAATGCACCGGCTCCAGCACGGGCACGCTGACTTTATCGCAGGTCTTGCGGATGCGGTAACGCTCGATCGGCGTTTCCGACCGCGGATCGGTGTCGCAGGCCACTTCGGCACAGCCGATCTGTTTGAGCCAGGCACAGATTGTCACCGGCTTGCCGTCGCCCGCCAGGATTTCGGTCTGGAACGCCGCCGCGGATTTCGTGCCTGTGCCGGCCGCGGTTTCGGGCTGCACATTGATCAGCAGCGTGTAGAAACTGCCACCGGGTTCGAGCAGGTCGAGGATGCGCACCATGAACAGCGACAGGTCCGAGGTATAGGAAAAACCGCCGTAGACATCGCTGGCCAGCCGGAAGCGGCCCAGTTCCGCCGGCGTGTATTCGCGCAGGCGCCGGCCGTGGAGGTAGCTGATCTTGCCGGGCTCGAGCGCGGCCGCCATTTTGTGCCATTCGGCGGTGCGCCGGTCCTCGATCGACAGCGCCACCGACTGCGCCTTGCTGCCGCGCCGCTCGCGGCCTTCCGGATGCATCGCATCGAAACGTTCACCGTAATACGCGAGGACCGCGCGGCCCTGCCCGGCGCCGATGTCCAGCCAGCGGTCGGCCGGACCGAGTTCGGCCAGCGTGCGGATGAAATCGGGCATCAGCGTGCTGGCGTAGGACAGCAGCGCGCGGTCCGTGACATAGGTGGCGGGCACGTCCTCGCCGCGTGTCCCGTAGATCTTCGCCTGCTCCTGTCGCGCCTGGCTGACCGCAGGCGGCAGCTTCTGCGCCGCGCTGCGCGGCTTGGCGGCAGTGCCCTGCGCGTATGCGGGCAGGCACAGCACTGCGGCCATGATTCCGGCCGCGAACATCTCGATACGCACGAATATCCCCTCCCTGGTCCGGCGTCGAGTTTAAAAGTTTCCGCCGGCGAATTCCAAAGGAAACGGGGCCCTGGGGCCCCGTTTCTGTTCCTGCAAACATCAGGCGCTCATCGGCGCCTGATGCTGCGGCAGCCGTTCAAGCCCGGCCGTGTCCGCCGTGGCGCCCGCCGCGGCCGCCGTGTTTGCCGCCGCGGCCCGCGAACAGCCGGTCGGCAATCTGCTGCTGTTCGGGCGACAGCGCCGCGTAGAGCGGTTTCTGCGCGGCGAGGCGTTCGCCGATGCGCGCCGAAGACGCGGCCATGAACTGCTGGCGCATTTCAAGGCGCTCGATCGCGGTCGGGCGCTTGCGCTCGGTACTGGCCGCGCGCTTCTCGCGGTGGGACTGGATGCGGGCGTCGGCTTCCTTCGCCTGCTTGCGCATGACACCGGCAAAAGCGTCCCACTGCGGCTGCTGCGCCTCGGTGATCTTCAGCGCGGTCTTCATGTAGGCCAGGCGCGCCTCGACGCGCTCGCCGGGCATGCGGAATGCCTGCTTGCCGTGATGGCCGCGCTGCGCGTGCTGGCCCTGTCCGGCGGCCGGCGGGTTGGCCTGCGCGATGGCCAGGGGCACTGCGGCGGCAAAGCCGGCCGCGACAAGGGTACTCATGATCAGCTTGTTCATCTTTGAACCTCCGGATGGTTTTACGGCTTCATGTCCCCCCGACATGGGAGGCTCTGTGATTGAGAGCCCGGGCCGGGCCGGCGCGTTCCTCGCAGCGATGTAAGAAAACGTTACAAACGTATCGGCCGGTAACCGCCCGCTGCGGCGCGGGCGGTGTTTATAATCCTGCCACACCGGCAGTTCCGGAAACCTCCATCAGACATGCCCAACACCAGTACCGGCCCCAAGCCGCAGCTCGATGCGCTGCTGCTGAAACTTCCCGGCGTCAGCGCCCGCAGGATCAACGGCCTCGACGCCTATTTCGTCAGCGACAAAATGTTCGCCTGCATCAACGGCAGCGGCGTCGGCCTGCGCCTGCCGGCTGCCGTGGCCACCGAGCTGCAGTTCTCCCGCGACAACACCAGCGCCTTCCAGCCGGGCGGCATCGCCGGCACGCGGGAGTGGGTGCAGATCGACCGCGCGGATGCGGCGGATTATGAAAAGGACCTGGAACTGTTCCGGGCTTCCCTCGATTTCGTGAAAAACGCGCGCTCGCGCTAGATCACAGGCCATGCTGAGAACCCTGAAACGTCTCTTCGACGAGGCCGGCGGCGGCAGCGCAACACCCGGCTTCGAACGCCGCCAGCTGCAACTGGCGGTGGCGGTGCTGCTGCATGAATCCACGCGTGTCGACCTCGCCACCCATGAAGCCGAACAGGCGGTGGCGGAACAGGCGCTGATCGAACTGTTCGGCCTCGATGCCGCGGCCGCTTCGGCACTGCTGTCCGAGGCCGGCGGCAAAACCGGCCACCTGACCTCGTATTACGCGCAGGTGGCGGTGATCAAGCGCGACTTCTCGATGGAGCAGCGCGTGGCGCTGATCGAGCAGCTGTGGCGCATCGCCTATGCCCACGATCCGCTGGACCCGTACGAGGATCATTTCGTGCGCAAGATCGCGCACCTGCTCTACGTGCCCAACACCCAGGTCATGCTCGCGCGTTCACGGGCGCGCGGCTGAGGCAGCACAGGCATGTGATCGGCAATCATTCGTGGTATCAAATAAATAATTGATTTTATTGATTATTTTTTATTTCCCTTGAAATTTTCACGGGCCGGGACCTTTCCCGCGCCAAGCGCGTCTTAATGTGCGGCGCCTGACCCGGCGCCATCCAACCGCACCTATGCGCAACCGCCCGTCCGCCGGCAGCCCCGGCATCTCCGTCAACGCCCTGATCCTGGCGGTGAGCGCTTTCCTGATCGTTGCCGGAAACGCCACTTTCGTCAGCCGGGTGCTCGACAGTTATCCGCTCAACGGCGACACGCTGCTGCCCCTTGCTTCGCTCGGCCTCGTATTCGGCGGCATCACGGTGCTGCTGCTGGCGCCGCTGTGTTTCGGGCGGCTGACGCGGCCGCTGCTGATCGCCGTGCTGCTGCTGTCATCGGCTGCGGCTTACTTCATGGACAACTACGGCGTGGTCATCAGCGATGACATGCTGCGCAACGCCGCGCTCACCGGCAGCGCCGAAGCCCTCGAACTGCTCACCGCGAAACTCTTCGCCTATCTGCTGCTGCTCGGCGTGCTGCCTGCGATTGCAGTCGCGAAAATCCGCCTGCGCGCAGCGGGCGGCCGCGGTGAAGTTTTTTCCCGCCTGCGCCTGATCGGCGGCACCCTGCTGCTGGTCGTGGCGACGATGCTGGTGTTCGGCGGTTTCTACGCGTCCTTCCTGCGCAACCACAAGGAGCTGCGCCAGCACGCCAATCCCGTGTACTACCTGTATTCCGCCGCAAAGTTCGCCAGCCAGTCGATGGCGTCGGGTATCGCCGGGCCGATGCGGCAGGTCGGCACCGACGCCGCGATTCCGGCCGGCGACACGACACGCGACCTGGTGATCATGGTGGTCGGCGAGACCGCGCGCGCCGACCGTTTTTCGCTGAACGGCTACGGGCGGGAAACCAATCCCCTGCTGAAGCGGCATGATGTCATCAGCCTCACCGATTTCCGCGCCTGCGGGACGTCGACCGCGGTATCGGTGCCCTGCATGTTCCTCAGCGACGGCGAAGCCAAGGGTGCACAGACCATCCGGCGCGAGGAAAACGTGCTCGATGTGCTGCGGCACGGAGGCGTCAACGTGTTGTGGCTGGACAACAACTCCGACTCCAAGGGCGTCGCCGAGCGCGTCGAATTCCGCGATTTCAAAAATCCCGCGAACAACCCGGTCTGCGACACGGAATGCCGCGACGAGGGCATGCTGGCGGTGCTGCAGGAATACATCGACAGCCATCCGCGCGGCGACATCCTGATCGTGCTGCACCAGATGGGCAGCCACGGCCCGGCCTACCACCGGCGTTATCCGCCGGCCTTCGAGAAATTCCGGCCCGCCTGCAGGGAGAGCGATCTGAGCCTGTGCACGCGCGAGGAAATCGGCAACGCCTACGACAACACGATCCTCTATACCGACCACTTCCTCTCCGGCGCCATCGAGCTGCTGAAACGCAACGACACGCGCTTCGATACCGCGCTGTTCTACGTCAGCGACCACGGCGAATCCCTCGGCGAAAACGGCGTCTATCTGCACGGCCTGCCCAAGGCCATCGCCCCGGAAGCGCAGCTGCGGGTGCCGGCAATCCTCTGGTTCGG
>JAEYXO010000123.1 GCA_023431245.1 Pseudomonadota bacterium
CGCGGCGTTTTGCCGATGAAGAGATCCGCCCGCTGTCGCTGGCACGCGACCAGATCGCCGATCCGAAAGCCACCTTCGACTGGGAAATCATCAAGCGCGGCTCCGAGCTGGGATTCCGCACACTGGCAGTGCCCAAGGAATGGGGCGGGCACGAGGCCGATTTCGTGACCCAGGCGCTGGTGATGGCAGAACTCGCCCGCGGCGACAGCTCGGTGTCGAAAACCTTCAGCCAGTGCTGGAAGTGGAGTCACCTGATCGCCGCATCCTGCACCAGGGACCAGAAAGAGCGTTTCCTGAAACCCTTCATGGCCGACCACAGCTTCGTGCTCGGCAAGGGCGGCACCGAAGCTAACGCTGGTTCCGACAACCGGATGCCGCCGGAGAACGACCCGAAGGCGGGCTGGAAACTGCGCGCCGAGCGCCAGGGCGACGAGTGGATACTCAATGGCAGCAAGATGTTCATCGCCAACGGCAGTGTCGCCAAGCTGTTCTTCGTCGATGCCCGCACCAACCCCGATGCCAACATCCGCGAAGGCAGCACGATGTTCATGATCCCGAAGGACACGCCGGGGTTCCGCATCGGCAAGGTGTTCAACAAGCGCGGCTGGCGGTTCTACCAAAATGGTGAACTGATATTCGAGAACGCCCGTGTGCCGCATGCCAACGTGGTCGGCGAGGTCAACGGCGGCGTCAAGGCGCGCGCCACCGACAAGTCCGAGTTCGGCGACATCGAACTGGCTGCCAATGCGCTGGGCATCTGCGAGGACGCCTGCGGCATGGCGATGCATTTCGCGAAGACGCAGAAACGCGCCGGCAGGCCGGTCATAGACCACCAGCTGGTGCAACTGAAGCTGAATGAAATGTACATGCTGACCGAGTCGCTGCGCGCCTTCGTGCTGCGCACCGCCTGGGAGCGCGACCGCAAGCTGCCGGATCTCGGCAACAACGTGCTGGTGATGAACTACTCGCAGGAAGTGGTGCAGCGCGTGACCCGTGCCAACATGGACATCCACGGTCCCGAAGGCTGCATGATGCATGCACGCGTCGACAAGCTGGTGCGCGATGCGATGGTGTGGACCCACCTCGCGGGAGACACCGTGCAACGGGTCAAGGTCGTCAAGCGGCTGCCGATGATGCCGCTGCCGATGTAAGGCCGGGTTCTACCGCAGGCGGGCTGCGATGCCCTCGACCATCGCGTTGAGGGTGTCGTAGACCGTGACTCCCGCCGCTTCCAGTGCCGCGCGTTTCGCGGCATAACCGCCGTGCGATCCGTAGGTCAGCGCGCCGGCATGGCCCATGGCCACGCCTTCCGGTGCTGTTTTCCCGGCGATCAGTGCAAACACCGGCTTGACGAAGGCCTGTGCCTGCAGCGCCTGCGCGAAATCCTCCTCGTCACGGCCGCCGATCTCGCCGATGATCAGCAGGGCTTTCGTCTGCGCGTCCTGCGCGTAGAAGGGCACCAGGTCGGAATAACGCAGGCCTTTCACCGGATCGCCGCCGACGCCGATCCACACCGAGGTGCCGATGCCGCGCTGGGCGAGGCGGAAACCCGATTCGTAGGACAGCGTGCCCGATTTCGACATCAGGCCCAGAGGGCCGGACTTCAGCGACACATCGGGCAGGAAGCCGAGCTTGGCCACTTCGGCGACCGCCATCCCCGGCGTCGAGCCGCCGACCCACAACACGCCGGCCTCCTGCGTCAGGCGCTTGGCCTGCAGCGCATCGTGCACCGGCATGCCTTCTGTCGGCGTGACGATCATCCGGATGCCGGCGGCGACAGCCTCGCGCATGGCGTCCAGCAGGTCGTAGGCACCGACCAGTGCAACGCTGACCGTGGCGCCGGTGGCTTTGACCGCCGAAGCGCAGTCCGGGAACAGGGGAATGCCGTTGATCTCCTTCACGTCCCTGGCGGGTGCCACGCCGCCGACGAGGTTGGTGCCGTATTCCTTCATCAGCCGGCTGTGCAACCGCCCGGCGCGGCCGCTGATGCCCTGCAGGATCACTTTTGTCGAGCGGTCGATCCGCGGGAGATTCATGGTTTCGCTCCCAGGTGTTTGCGCACCTCGGCCAGTGCGGCATCCAGATCGCTGTGGAGCGTGATGCCCGCTTCGGCGAGCACGCCGCGCGCGGCCTCCATGCCGTTGCCGACCAGGCGCGCCACCACCGGCACCCTGAATTCCGGCACATCCTTCAGCGCGCTGACCAGCAGCCGCGAAAATTCGCCGAGTTCGGTGATGCCGGCGAAGATGTTGATCAGCAGCACTTTCACCTGTCTGCCTTCTCGCATCCACTTCAGCACATTGACCAGGCGCTTCGTTTCGCCGCGCAGGCCGCCGGTGCGGATGTCGAGGAAGTTGTACGGTTTCAGTCCCGCGCCGCGCATCTCGTCGATCAGCATCATCGACAGCCCGGCACCGGTGGTCAGCAGCGCGATTTCACCGTCGGGATCGACTACCACGTAGTCGCAGCCATGCGCATCCTTCAACGCGGTCTCGACATAGGCGCCGCAGGTGTCGGCGAGCAGCGCGCGCTGCTGCGGCTGGCGGGGCAGTGCGGAATCGTCAGTGACGAACTTGGCATCGCCAGCCAGCCAGCGGCCATCGGCGTGGACGAACAGCGGATTGATTTCGATCAGCAGGGCTTCCTCGGCTAGGAAGGCGGCAGCCATCGCGCGGCCGGCTTCAGCGAGTGCCTTGCCAGCGGCGCCGGGAAACGAGGCCGCCAGTTTTTCGGCAGCCGCGGTCAGCGCGGCAACATCGGGCGCGGCCGTCGCGGTTTTCAGCGCATCGCGGGGCAGGGCTTCGATCTCCATGCCGCCCTGTGCCGCCATGATGATGCGCACGCCGGCGGCAGCCGGGTCGAGCATCATTGAAACATAGGCTTCGCCGGCGTCGTGTACCTGCTGCTCGACGCGCACAGCGTTGACGCTGCGGCCTTTTGCGGTTTTGCCGATGATGTCTGCGGCACGCGCCGAAACATCGGTGACGCTGCCGGCTGTCTTGATCAGCCCCGCCTTGCCGCGGCCGCCGGCAGTGATCTGGCCTTTGACCACCCAGGGACCTGGCGGCAGTGCGCTCAGATCGGAGGGATTCAGCAGCAGGCAGCCTTGCGGTGCCGGAATATGATGACGCGCCAGCAATTGCTTGGCGTCGTGCTCCAGTAAGTACATGATTTAATGGTTAATTCTATTCGACGCGGATGCGATTCAGCAGCAGGGCCTGCTGATGGCTCAGGGTCGGCGCAATCAGCCGGTACAGCGCGCGCCGCGTGTTGCTGAACAGCGAACGCATTTTCTCGGTCCACGGCGTCCTGCGCGCCTGCAGCGCGGCCGGGCTTTCCCAGACATCGGGGCCGCTCATTTCGTAGGCGGTCAGGTATTTCGGTCCGTCCGAAGTGCCGCCGAGTATGCCGGTGGACATGTAACGCCGCGCGCGTAGCACGCCGGGAATCGCCGCGCAGCGCGGCAGGTGCTCGCTGTCGTACCAGGCGTTGTATTCGTCGACGATGTGGTCGGGAATGTCGGTGTGCACGATGTACATCCAGGGCGCATCGTCGAAATCCGTCCGGCCGACTTCGCGCATCAGCCGGAAGTTCATGCGTTCGCGCTGCCCGCCGTAGAGCCTGCGCATGCGCTGCGACCAGGGCGTGGGATGGGTGACGATGTGCTGGAAGTCCGCGGCCGCCTCGACGGTCTCGTCCGCGGTTTCATACCAGGCGAGGTAACGGATATCCGCAGTCTCGCAGAAATAGCGCCGCGTGCGCAGGAAGCCGGGCAGGGCGGTCAGCTGCGGCACATGCTCCAGTGTGTACCAGTCGTTGAATTCCGCCTCGTGTTCCGCGGCGACGTCGAGGCGGACCGTGATCAGCCCGCCGGCCGGCGCGGTCATGCGAGCATCAGCGCGTCGGCAACCGCGGGACCGCGCACGGTGGTGCGGTAGAGCAGCCGCGGCAGCGGATCGTAGTCGAAGGTGGCCTTGTGCTGGACGGCGATGTTGTCCCACATCAGAAGGTCGCCGGGCGTCCAGTGGTGGGTGTAGATGAATTCCGGCTGCGTGATGTGGTCGTAGAGCCAGCGCAGCAGGGTGTCACCCTCCGCCTGCGGCATGTCGTGCATGTGCGAGGTGTGGCCCTCGTTGACGAACAACCCCTTGCGGCCGGTGACCGGGTGCACGCGCACCACCGGCGTTGCGATGTCGGGCACGCTGGCCAGCTGCTCCGGCGTCGGCGCATGTTCCTGCACGGTGCGGATGCCGCGGCGCTCGTCCTCCTGCTGCGCGGCGTAATTCTTCAGGCGGTAGTCGCGGTAGCTGTGGATATTGCGCAGTCCGGCAATCCGCTGCTTCAGCTCCTCCGGCAGGGCCCTGTACGCGGCGGTCGTGCTGGCGAAATGGGTGTCGCCCAGCGGCTTGCCGTCCTTCACCGGGATCTCGACCGCGTACAGCGCGGAGAGCAGGCTGGGCTCGCGCTTGTAGGACAGGTCGCTGTGCCAGAAGCGTCCGGCGTCCTGCGCGCCGATGGCCTTGCCGTTGGCGTCCAGCTTGTTCGAGAGGATGAAGATTTCCGGATGCTCGCCGAGCCGAGCCTCCTTGCGCACATGATGCTCGAGCACGCCGAAGCGCTGCGTGAAGGCGATCTGCTGGGCCGGCGTCAGCTTCTGGCCGGGGAAGACCACGACCTCGTTGTCGAAAAAGGCCTGGCTGACCTGGGCGAAAGTGTTGTCGTCGAGGGGTTGCGAGAGGTCGACGCCGGTGATGGCGGCGCCGATGTGTTTGCCGAGTCGGGTGACGTTGATCATGGTGCTTTCCGCTGTTGCACAAAATGGACCGACTGATGGTAGCAGTGCGTCCATCCACGATAAAGGGACATTCCATGTTGCGGATTGGCGGAAGAGCGGGGCATCACGCCGGCCTGTTAAAATCCGGTTTTGCCCACCCACCGAGGGAGTTGCAACACCATGAAGCTTTACGGTTCGCCCACATCGCCGTACGTGCGCAAGGCGCGCGTGCTGATCCATGAGAAAAACATGCCGGTCGAGTTTGTCGTCGAGGATCCCTGGACCGACGACAGCCCGATCATCGTCAAGAACCCGCTGTCCAAGAT
>JAEYXO010000172.1 GCA_023431245.1 Pseudomonadota bacterium
GTTCTCGCCCATCACGTACATGCCGCGGATGTCGCCGTCGAGGATTGCATGCACGATCTCGACCACGGTCAGGCCGGGCTTGGGATCGAGCTTGGTGCCCCAGAGTTTTTCAAACCGCGTCAGCGCCTGCGGATTGTCGACGCGCTGGTAGTCCGGAAACACCATCGGGATCAGGCCCGAGTCGGACGCGCCCTGCACGTTGTTCTGGCCGCGCAGCGGATGCAGCCCTGAGCCCGGCTTGCCGATCTGGCCGGTCATCAGGCACAGCGCGATCAGGCAGCGCGCGTTGTCGGTGCCGTGGACGTGCTGGGAAATGCCCATGCCCCAGAGGATCATCGAGCCCTTCGAGGTCGCGTAGAGCCGGGCAACCTCCTTGATGGTCTGCGCGGGAATGCCGCAGACCGGCGCCATCGCTTCCGGGCTGTAGCCTTCGACGTTTTTCTTCAGGTCCTCGTAGCCGATGGTGCGCGCCTTGATGAAGTCCTCGTCGACCAGGCCTTCATGGACGATGACGTGCATCATCGCGTTGAGCAGGGCGACATCGGTGTCGGGTTTGAACTGCAGCGAGTAGGCGGCATGGCGCGACAGCTCGTTGCGCCGCGGATCGGCGTAGATCAGCTTGGCGCCATTCTTCACCGCATTCTTGATCCACGTCGCCGCCACCGGGTGGTTCGACAGCGGATTGGCGCCGATCAGGAAAATCACCTCGGCGCGGGCAACATCATTGACCTGGTTCGACACCGCGCCGGAACTCACGGCCTCCATCAGCGCGGCGACGCTCGATGCGTGGCACAGCCGCGTGCAGTGGTCGACGTTGTTGGAACCGAAACCGGTGCGCACCAGCTTCTGGAACAGGTAGGCCTCTTCGTTGCTGCCTTTCGCCGAACCGAAACCGGCCAGCGCCTTGTTGCCGTGCTGGTCGCGGATCGCCTTCAGCTTGCCTGCCGCCAGATCCAGCGCTTCCTCCCACGAGGCCTCGCGGAAATACTCCAGCGGATTGGCGGGATCCATCGCGAAATCGGCATGCTTGGGCACGCCCGGCTTGCGGATCAGCGGTTTGGTCAGACGCTGCGGGTGGTGGGCGTAATCGAAGCCATAGCGGCCCTTGACGCACAGCCGGCCGTGGTTCGACGGGCCGTCGCGGCCGTCGACATACAGGATCTTGTTGTCCTTGATGTTGTAGGTCAGCTGGCAGCCGACGCCGCAGTACGGGCACACCGAGTGCACCTGCCGGTCCGGCTTGGCAAGGCCGGCCTCGCGCGCCGGCATCAGCGCGCCGGTCGGACAGGCCTGCACGCACTCGCCGCAGGCGACGCAGGTCGACTCGCCCATCGGATCACCGAGGTCGAACACGATGCTGGAGTGCTCGCCGCGGAAGGCGTAGCCGATGACGTCGTTGACCTGTTCCTCGCGGCAGGCACGGACGCAGCGCGTGCACTGGATGCAGGAGTCGAGGTTGACGGCGATGCCGTAGTGCGACAGGTCGGGCTGCGGCTGGTGGCGCTTGGCGAAGCGCGGTTTGCCGACCTTGAGCTTGCCCGCCCAGTGGTCAAGTTCGGAATTCAGGGTATGGCGGCGCTCGGGCATGTCGGAGAGCAGCAGCTCCATCACCATCTTCTGCGAGGCGACCGCGCGCGGGCTGTCGGTCGTGACTTCCATGCCCGGCGACGGATTGCGGCAGCAGGATGCGGCCAGCACGCGCTCGCCCTTGACCTCGACCACGCAGGCGCGGCAGTTGCCGTCGGGGCGCAGGCCTTCCTTGTAGCAGAGGTGGGGAATCTCGACGCCGTGGCGCTTGGCGGCCTGGATGATGGTTTCACCCGCTTCGGCGACGACGCTGTTGCCGTTCAGTTTGAACTCGACCGGCATCGCCGCCAGTTCGTCCTTGCTCATTGCTGTCATCGCTGTACCTCCGGTGCGTTGCGGCCGGCCGCCCGCACTACTCGACTTCCTTGGGGAAATATTTCATGACCGTGCGTATCGGATTCGGCGCCGCCTGGCCCAGACCGCAGATCGAGGCATCGGCCATCGCACCCGAGAGTTCCTCCAGCAGTCCCTGATCCCAGCGCGGCGCCTCCATCAGCTGGAGCGCCTTGGACGTGCCGACGCGGCAGGGTGTGCACTGGCCGCAGGATTCCTCGGCAAAAAACTTCATCACGTTGCGCGCAGCACCGCGGGCCTTGTCCTTGTCGGAAAAAACAATCACCGCGGCGGAACCGATGAAACAGCCGTACGGGTTCAGCGTGTCGAAATCGAGCGGGATGTCGCCCATCGACGCCGGCAATATGCCGCCCGAGGCACCGCCCGGCAGGTAGCCGTAGAACTGGTGACCCGGCAGCATGCCGCCGCAGTATTCCTCGATCAGCTCCTTCACCGTGATGCCCGCCGGCGCAAGGTGCACACCCGGCTTCTTCACGCGTCCCGACACCGAAAACGAGCGCAGCCCCTTGCGGCCATTGCGGCCATGGCCGGCGAACCAGTCGGCGCCTTTCTGGATGATGTCGCGCACCCAGTACAGCGTTTCCATGTTGTGCTCGAGCGTTGGATGGCCGAACAGGCCGACCTGGGCCACGTACGGCGGGCGCAGCCGCGGCATGCCGCGTTTGCCTTCGATCGATTCGATCATCGCCGACTCCTCGCCGCAGATGTAGGCGCCTGCACCACGGCGCAGGAAAATCGGCGGCAACGGGCAGGGAGGATTGTCCTGCAGCGCCCTGATCTCCTTCTCGAGAATCGCGCGGATGCCGGCGTATTCGTCGCGAAGATAGATGTAGACCTCGGAAATCTGCACCGTCCAGGCGGCGACGATCACGCCTTCGAGGAAACGGTGCGGATCGCGTTCCAAGTAGTAACGGTCCTTGAAGGTGCCCGGCTCGCCTTCATCGATGTTGACCGCCATCACCCGCGGTCCCTTTTCGCCGCGCACGATGCGCCACTTGCGGCCGGCCGGAAAACCCGCGCCGCCGAGTCCGCGCAGTCCGGAATTCTCCATGGTCCTGATCAGCGACTCGGCATCGCGCATGCCGTTGAGGCATTCGATGGCCAGATCGTAACCGCCGCTCTTGCGGTATTCGGCGTAGTTCACGTATTTGCCGACCGCGCATTGCGTCTTCTTTGCAGCCACCAGCGGCTTCACCTTGTCGACGCTGGCCTGCGCCACCGGGTTCTGGCCGACCACGGCCACCGGCGCCTGGTCGCAGCGGCCGACGCAGGGTGCCGGGATCACCCGCACACCCCCGCCCAGCGCCTTCTTAAGGTCCTGGATCAGGTCACCGGCGCCGGACAGTTCGCAGGACAGCGAATCGCAGACGCGCACGGTCAGGGCCGGCGGCGGCGTCTGCCCTTCCTTCACCACGTCGAAGTGGTGGTAGAAGGTCGCAACCTCGTAGACCTCGGTCATCGCCAGCTTCATTTCGCGCGCCAGCGCCACGACATGCGCCGCGGAAATGTGGCCGTAGCGGTCCTGGATCAGGTGCAGATTCTCTATCAGCAGGTCGCGGCGCCGCGGGTCAACGCCGGTCCTGGTTTGCGCGGCGTCGAGCAACGCCTGAATGTCTGCAAGGGCGGCCGTGTCCACGGTGCGCCCCTTGAGGGCGCTCCGGGAACGTTTGCCGCGTTTTACGATGCCACCTTCCAAAATGATTCCTCCTCCGGCCATGCCTGTGGCGGCGCGGGCGCCGTCCTTCCGGTTACTTCAGCACCGACTTCAGCAATTTGCCCATTTCCGCCGGATTCTTCGTGGTGCGGATGCCGCATTCCTCCATCACCGCGAGCTTTTCGTCGGCCGTGCCCTTGCCGCCGGAAATGATCGCTCCGGCATGGCCCATGCGTTTCCCGGGCGGCGCGGTGACGCCGGCGATGAAACCGACCACCGGCTTTTTCATGTTGGCCTTGACCCAGCGCGCGCACTCCTCCTCGTTGGAGCCACCGATCTCGCCGACCATGATCACCGCCTCGGTCTGCGGATCATCGTTGAACATTTTCATGACATCGATGTGCTTGAGGCCGTTGACGGGGTCACCGCCGATGCCGACACAGGACGACTGGCCGAGACCCAGTTCCATCAGCTGGCCGACAGCCTCGTAGGTCAGCGTGCCCGAGCGCGACACCACGCCGATCGGGCCTTTTTTATGGATGTGGCCGGGCATGATGCCGATCTTGATTTCATCCGGCGTGATCACACCGGGGCAGTTCGGACCGACCAGGATGGTCCTGCTGTTCTCCTGCTGCATCTTGTACTTGAGGCGCACCATGTCGCGCACGGGGATGCCCTCGGTGATGCAGATCACCAGATCGAGATCGGCATCCACCGCCTCCTCGATGGCCGCCGCAGCGTAGGGGGGCGGCACGTAGATCACGGACACATTGGCGCCGGTGGCGTCCTTGGCTTCGCGCACGCTGTTGAAAATGGGAATGCCTTCGTAGCTCTGGCCGCCCTTCTTCGGCGTCACGCCGGCGACATAGCAGTTTTTCCCGTTGGCGTATTCCTTGCCGGTCTTGGTGTGGAACATCCCGGTCTTGCCGGTGATGCCCTGGGTCATCACCCGCGTGTTCTTGTCGATCAGGATGGACATCAGTTTTTCCCCTTCGCGGCCGCGACAACTTTCTGCGCGGCGTCGGCCATGTTGTTTCCGGAAATGATCGGCAACCCCGATTCCGCGAGGATCTTCTTGCCGAGCTCGACGTTGGTGCCCTCGAGACGCACCACCAGGGGCACGCTGAGGCTGACCTGGCGCGCCGCGGCAACCACGCCCTGCGCAATCACGTCGCATTTCATGATGCCGCCGAAGATGTTGACCAGGATCGCCTTCAGCTGCGGGTTGCGCAGCATGATCTTGAAGGCCTCGGTGACCTTTTCCGCGGTGGCACTGCCGCCGACGTCAAGGAAATTTGCCGGCGCGCCGCCATAGAGCTTGATGATGTCCATCGAGGCCATCGCCAGGCCGGCGCCATTGACCAGGCAGCCGATGTTGCCGTCGAGCTGGATGTAGTTGAGGTCGTGCTTGGACGCCTCGACCTCCGCCGGATCCTCCTCGTCAAGGTCGCGCAGCGCAACGATGTCGGGATGGCGGAACAGCGCGTTGTTGTCGAAATCGATCTTGGCGTCCAGCGCCACGACCTTGCCGTCGCCGGTCAGGATCAGCGGGTTGATCTCGGCGAGCGAGGCATCGGTGTCGTCGA
>JAEYXO010000161.1 GCA_023431245.1 Pseudomonadota bacterium
TGGCTCCGAACCGGTCTCCTGCAGGATCTGCCGCGAAATGCGGTTCATCTTGTTGATGGTGTCGATCATGTGCACCGGGATGCGGATCGTCCGCGCCTGGTCGGCGATGGAACGGGTGATCGCCTGGCGGATCCACCAGGTCGCGTAGGTCGAGAACTTGTAGCCGCGGCGGTATTCGAACTTGTCCACCGCCTTCATCAGGCCGATGTTGCCTTCCTGGATCAGGTCGAGGAACTGCAGTCCGCGGTTGGTGTATTTTTTGGCGATCGAGATCACCAGGCGCAGGTTGGCCTCGGTCATCTCGCGCTTGGCGCGGCGCGCCCGCGCCTCGCCCGAGGTCATCTGCCGGTTGATTTCCTTCAATTCCTTGCTCGGGATGCCGATGCGCGCCTGCAGGTCGATCAGCTTCTGCTGCTGCTCGATCACCGCCGGCTCGAAGCGCGACAGCGCCTCGCTCCAGGGTTTTCCCGACTCCACTTCGCTGCGGATCCAGCGCGCGCTGGTTTCCTTGCCCGGGAACTCCTTGATGAAATGCTGGCGCGGCATGCGCGCCTTGTCGACGCACAGCGCCAGGATCGTGCGTTCGTAGGTGCGCACCTCCTCGACGAGCTTGCGCACGCCGTCGCAGAGCGTCTCGATCTGCTTGGCGGAGAAGCGGATTTTCATCAGCTCTTCCGAAATCGATTCGCGCGCCTGGATGTACGGGCGTCCGCGCGAGCCGTGCTTCTGCAGGGCGCGCATCATCTTCTGGTAATTGTTGCGGATGTCGGCGAAGTGCTTGAGGGAGGCCTCCTTCAGGCGCGCCAGGTCCGCGGCGGCGGCGGCAGCGGTCGCGGCGCCGTCATCGTCCTCGTCGTCCTCGCCATCCGCCTCCTCTTCGTCGGAAGACTCCTCTTCGGCCACCTCCTCGACAATCGCCTCCTTCATTTCAAGGTCGGCCAGGCCGTCGACCACGTCATCAACGCGGATCTCCTCCTTCTCGATCCTCTCGGCCAGCGCGAGAATCTCGGCGATGGTCGTCGGACAGGCGGAAATGGCGAGGATCATGTGGCGCAGGCCGTCCTCGATGCGCTTGGCGATCTCGATTTCGCCCTCGCGGGTCAGCAGCTCAACCGAGCCCATCTCGCGCATGTACATGCGCACCGGGTCGGTGGTGCGGCCGAATTCGGAGTCGACGGTGGACAGCGCGGCTTCGGCCTCCTCGACGGCGTCCTCGTCGGCGACCGCCGGCGTGGATTCCGACATCAGCAGCGTCTCGGCATCCGGCGCCTCGTCGTAGACCTGGATGCCCATGTCGTTGATCATGCCGATGATGTTCTCGATGGCTTCCGCGTCGAGCATGTCATCCGGCAGGTGGTCGTTGATCTCGGCGTAGGTCAGGTAGCCGCGCTCCTTGCCGAGCACCACCAGGTTCTTCAGCCGCAGTCGCCGCGCTTCCGCATCCGCGGGGGACAGTTCGCGCCGCTCGAATTCCTTGACCAGCGCCCGCTCACGCGCCGTCAGGCCGCGGGTCGGACGCTGCTTGCCGCCGGGTTTGCTGGCCACCGGCGCTGCAGGCTGGGGCGCCGCCTTGTCGAGCTTCTGAGCCGCGGCCTTGACCTTGGCCAGGGCCTGCTTGGCCACCGCCTTGAAATTGGCAAGACGCTGCTCCTTGCGCAGCACCGCCTTCGATTTGGCCGCCGACTTGGGAGCCGGCTTCCCCTTGGCCTTGGCGGCAACACGCGGCTTCGCCGCACGCTGCGGCGCCTTCGCCTTCACCGCCTTGGTTTTGGGCGCGGGGCGCGATTTCGCCCGGGCGGCAGCCTTGGCGGAACCGGCTTTTGCGCGTGTGGCGTTTTTCGCTTTGGCTGATTTTGCCTTGGCGTTTTTTGCCTTGGACTTGGGGGCTTTGGATTGCTTGGCCATGGATTAGGCTCCGCCGGACAACGGTTTGGTGAAAAACCGCAAATTATACCTTAAACAACACCCTCTGACACCCGCAAAATGACGGGGCAAACCTTTGTTTTATAACCACTTTCGCCACCGACCAAGGCCGCGGATCAGGCCCTGACTGCAGGTCCGGCGGCACGTGCGGCACGGAACCGGCGGATCCGCCCCAGCACCTGCTGCCAGGCATCCTGGAATTCGGCCTCGCGTTCCGCGGCGGACGGCAGCTGCTCCATGATCTTCAGGGCCCGCGCTTCTGCCAGATGCATCGCCGATTCCAGCGTCGTGCCGCGGAATGCTTCGCCGAGATTCGCGCCCGCCGCCTGCTGGTCCAGTGCCTGCAGCAGGGCATCGAGTATTTTCCAGTCATCCCTGTCCAGCTCCGGAACCGACAGCTCGATGCCGCTGGCCAGTTCGGCACGGTCGATCAGCTTGCCGAGGCCCGGATCGCAGACGATCAGATCCAGCATGGTGCGCAGGATGGAGGGCCTCACTGCCGTCGGACGCCGCTGCGGCACGGGTGCCGGTTGTCCGCGGATTTCGAACTGTGCATCCAGCTCCTGCTGCATCACGCCGGCCAGCTGCGCCAGCTCCTTGCGGATCAGCAACGACAGCACCGGGGCGGCAATCTGCTTCACCAGCGGCTTCGCCAGCTGCAGCAGTTTTGCGCGCCCTTCGGAAGTTTGAGCATCGACCCGGGACTTCAGTTCGTCGATCAGGAATCTCGACAGCGGATCCGCCCTGCCCAGCAGCGCCTCAAATGCCGCCTTGCCGTTTTTGCGGACATAGGTATCCGGGTCCTCCCCGTCGGGCAGAAACAGGAAGCGCAGCTGCTTGCCATCGGCCAGGTGTGCAAGGCTGTTCTCGAGCGCGCGCCAGGCCGCGCGCCTGCCGGCCGCATCACCATCGAAACAGAACACCACTTCATCGGACTGGCGCATCAGTTTCTGCACATGCACCGGTGTCGTCGCCGTGCCCAGCGTCGCCACCGCGTATTCGACGCCGGCCTGGGCCAGCGCCACCACGTCCATGTACCCCTCGACCACGACCACACATCCGGCATCCCGGATCGCGCGCCGCGCCTGGAACAGGCCGTAGAGTTCACGCCCCTTCTCGAACACCGGGGTTTCCGGGGAATTCAGGTACTTCGGCTCACCCTCGCCGAGCACCCGCCCGCCAAAACCGATGATGTTGCCTTTGACATCAACGATCGGGAACATGATGCGGTCGCGGAATACGTCGTAACGCCTGCCCTCCTCGTTCTGCTTGACCAGTCCGGCGGCGCTCAATGCCTTGTCGGCATAGTCCGCAAACACCGTTTGCAGGTTCTGCCAGCCGTCAGGCGCATAGCCGATGCCGAAGCGTCTGGCGATTTCACCCGAGAGTCCGCGTTTTTTCAGGTAGTCGATCGCGCGCGGCGCATCCTTCAGCTGGTTCCGGTAATACTGCGCGGCCTGCAGCAGCACGCCCAGCAGGTCCGGCCCCTCCTCCGCGCGGCGCTGTGCATGCTCGGAGCGCGCCTCTTCCGGCACCTGCATGCCGACGCTCTGGGCCAGATCCTTCACCGCATCGACAAAACCCAGACCGCCGTACTCCATCATGAATCCGATGGCGGTGCCGTGGGCGCCGCAGCCGAAGCAGTGGTAGAACTGCTTGGTCGGACTGACCGTGAACGACGGGGATTTCTCGGTGTGGAAAGGACAGCAGGCCGCATAGTTCGCACCGGTGCGCTTGAGTTTCACGTACCGGTCGATGACCTCGACGATATCGACGCGGCCGAGCAGGTCCTGGATGAACGACTGCGGAATCATGCGCGCTGCAGGTGGCTCCATTCCGGAATCCGCAGCCTGCAACAGGCTGCGGCAACCACGGAATTATAGGGTAGCGCAGGGCAGCTGCCGCCACGCAAAAAGACACAGCAAAAACAGCAGCTTAGGATTTGGCGAGATGCGCCTTGACCGCGGCCGACACCTTGCCCATGTCGGCACGCCCGGCCAGTTTCGGCTTCAGCAGGGCCATCACCTTGCCCATGTCAGCCGAACCGGCGGCCCCCGACCCGGCAACCGCCGCCGCAACAGCGGCCGCAATCTCGTCATCACCCATCGCCTGCGGCATGTAGGCCTGCAGCAGCACCAGCTCCTGCTTTTCCTTGTCGGCCAGGTCCTGGCGCCCGCCCTGCTCGAACTGGGTGATCGAGTCGCGGCGCGGCTTGATCATTTTTTAGATGACGCCGAGCACGTCGGCATCGGTCAGTGCCTTGCGCTCATCAACCTCGCGCTGCTTCAGCGCCGCGGTCAGCAGGCGGATGGTGTCGCGGCGCGCGGCATCGCCGCCGCGCATCGCGGCCTTGAGGTCGTCATTGATCTGATCACGCAATCCCATGGTGTGCTCTCCAGAAACGACAAAAGGGTGCGAGGACAGGCCTCGGCACCCTTTGGCGGAACAGGCCGGAAACTCAGTACAGTTTCGGCGGCAGCAGCTGCGAGCGCAGGCGCTTGTGCGTGCGCTTCACGGCGGCGGCCAGCTTGCGCTTGCGCTCGGCGGTGGGCTTCTCGTAGAACTCGCGGGCGCGCAGTTCAGTCAGCAGGCCGGTCTTTTCGACAGTGCGCTTGAAACGGCGCAGGGCCACTTCAAACGGCTCGTTTTCCTTAACGCGTACGGTGGTCATGAAACCTCGGGGCTGAATTCGGAAAAACGCGTATTATAACCACGTTCCCCGTACATGGACAGGGGTTTGGACCATCCCTGTCCCCAGCGCCCCCGCCAGCCACATCCCGTGCTCGTACTCGGCATCGAAACCTCCTGCGACGAAACCGGCATCGCGCTCTACGACAGCGCCCGGGGACTGCTCGCCCATGCCCTGCATTCCCAGGTCGCCCTGCATGCCGACTATGGCGGGGTCGTGCCTGAACTGGCCTCCCGCGACCACATCCGGCGGGTGCTGCCGCTGACCCGGGAAGTCCTCCACCGGGCCGGCAAGACACCGGCGGAACTGGACGCCATCGCCTATACCGCGGGGCCGGGGCTCGCCGGCGCCCTGCTGGTTGGCGCCGGCATCGGCGCCAGCCTCGCCCATGCGCTGGGCGTGCCCGCCATCGGCATCCACCATCTTGAAGGCCATCTCCTGTCGCCGCTCCTGGCGGACCCGGCGCCGCCCTTCCCGTTCATTGCCCTGCTGGTTTCGGGCGGGCACACCCAGTTGATGCGTGTTGGTGGTGTGGGTGACTACTCACTTCTGGGAGAAACCCTGGATGATGCCGCCGGCGAAGCCTTCGACAAATCCGCCAAGCTGCT
Organism: Pseudomonadota bacterium; assembly: GCA_023431245.1. GTDB lineage: Bacteria > Pseudomonadota > Gammaproteobacteria > Burkholderiales > SG8-41. Next base: position 5,221 of record JAEYXO010000161.1, read on the forward strand.
CGGGCTGGGTTATCCGGGTGGACCGGCAATCGCCGAACTGGCGGCATCCGGCCGCCCTGGACGATTCACGCTGCCGCGCCCGATGTTGCGCAGTGACAACCTCGACTTCAGCTTCAGCGGCCTGAAAACCGCCGTGCTGACCGCCGTCCGCAACCTGCCCGCGGACGACCGGGCGCGGGCGGACCTTGCCGCCGAACTGCAGGCCGCCATAGTCGATGTGCTGGTCGGAAAATCGGTCGCGGCGCTCGAGCAAACCGGCGTGACGCGTCTGGTGGTGGCGGGCGGCGTCGGCGCCAATCGCCGGCTGCGTGAACAACTGACGGCTGCCGCCGCACGCCTCGGCTGCGAGGTGTATTACCCGCCCTTCGAGTTCTGCACCGACAACGGCGCGATGATCGCCTTCGCCGGCGCGCTGCGACTGAAGCACAGCGGCGGCAAGCTCGACGGCAAAACAGGATTCACTGTGCGGCCGCGCTGGGAACTTGCCAGCTTGGCCAAAGCCTGAATCAGCCCGCCTGGCCGTTGCCAGCCTTCGCGCCGATCCGGCTCTCCTTGCCCGCGAGCAGATTGCGGATGTTCGAACGGTGGCGCCAGATCAGCAGCGCGGCAATCACCGCGACCGCCGCGAAATACGGATGGGCGGCATTGAACAGGATCAGCACGAAAAACACCGCGAACAGCGCCGACAGCAGCGCGGCCAGCGATGAATAGCGGAAGAACACCGCGATCGTGATCCAGGTCGCCAGCGTGCCCAGCGCGAGGATCCAGTTCAGCGCCAGCAGCACCCCCAGCGCGGTGGCCACACCCTTGCCGCCGCGGAAGGCGTGAAACAGCGGATACATGTGCCCCAGAATCGCCGCCACCGCCGCCACGGCCGATGCCGTCACCGCCGCTTCGGGCAAGGCCTGGCCGGCGGCGAACACCGCAAGCCAGCCCTTGGCACAGTCACCGAGCAGCGTCAGTGCGGCCGCCGACTTGCGGCCGCTGCGCAGCACGTTGGTGGCGCCGGGATTGCCCGAGCCGTACTCGCGCGGATCGGGCAGGCGGAAGGCCTTGCTGACGACCACGGCGAAAGAAACCGAACCGACCAGATAGGCAGCAACAGCGGCGATTAGTAGTGCCAAGTGATTTCCCCTAGAATGGCGCCGGACATTTTAGCCCAACGCGGCCCGCCACCCGGCACATGGACACCATACTCATCAGCGAACTGCGCATCGACACCCGCATCGGCATCTACGCGCAGGAAAAACAGGTGGCGCAGACCATCCAGCTCGACCTCGAGATCGGCCTGGGCGGCGCACACGCCGCGCACAGCGACCGCATCGAGGACACCATCGACTACGCCGAAGTCGTCGCCGCCATCCGCAAGCTGTTCGCGCAACAGCATTTCGACCTCCTTGAACATGCCGCGGAATCGATCGCGCAACTGGTGATCGGGGACTTCAAGGCGCCGTGGCTGCGCGTCACCATTGCCAAGCTGTCGCCGCTGGCCGGCGTGAAAAGGCTGGGCGTCAGCATCGAACGCGGCAAAAGGCACTGAGCGCCGCGCGGCCTCAGCCGCGCGGGTGGTGCTTCGCATGCAGCTGCTTCATGCGCTCCCGCGCGACATGGGTGTAGATCTGCGT
>JAEYXO010000163.1 GCA_023431245.1 Pseudomonadota bacterium
GGTTCGGAGCCGGTCTGCGCGGCGGTGAAGGTCAGCGGCGCATCATTGATTACCGTGGCGGCCGTGAACCCCTTTTCCAGCGCCGCGGAATAGATGAAAGGCTTGAAACTCGATCCGGGCTGGCGCATGGCCTGGGTCACGTGATTGAACTGGTTGCGGCTGAAATCAAAACCGCCCACCAGCGCACGGATGGCGCCATTGCGCGGGTCGGCCGCCACCAGCGCGGATTCGGCAGCCGGCAACTGGGTCAACTGCCAGCGGCCCTTTTCATCCTTGATGATGCGCACGATGGAACCGCGGCGGATACGCTGGCCGGGCGCCGCCTTTTCGCCGAGCATGCGGGCGGCGAATTTCAGCCCGTCCTCCGCAATGGCAACCCGCTCCCCGCCGGGACGGTAAACGCGGACCTGTTTGGGCGAGGCATCCAGCACCACGGCCACCAACAGGTCGTCGCTGTCGGAATAATCCTGGAGCGCGTCCTCCAGCCGTTCGTCGGTCAATTCGCCGGAAAGATCAACGTTGGCTTCGGGACCGCGGTAGCCGTGCCGCCGGTCGTAATCCATCACCCCTTTGCGCAAGGCGAGGTAGGCCGCGCGCTGGTGCTCGGACAGCAGCGTCGTATATACCCTCAGTCCCCGGGTATAGGCCGCTTCGCCGAAACGCTCGAACATCTGCGCGCGCACCATCTCGGCAAAAAAATCCGCGCGCACGGCAAATTCGCCGCGCGACTGCCTCGTCCACGGCTCGGCGGCCTCGGCATTGGCATGCTGTTCACGGGTGATCATGCCGAGCTCGTGCATGCGCCTGAGCACATATTGCTGGCGCAGTTTGGCGCGCGCCGGATTGGTGATCGGATTGAACCGGGACGGCGCCTTGGGCAGGCCGGCAAGCATCGCATGCTCGGCAAGGGTCAGCTGCGCCAGCGGCTTTCCATAATAAATCTGCGCAGCGGCGGCAAACCCGTAGGCGCGCTGCCCGAGGTAAATCTGGTTGATGTAGAGCTCAAGGATCTGCTGCTTGCTGAGGCTGGACTCGATCTTGAACGCCAGCAGCATTTCGTTGAACTTGCGGGTCAGCGTTTTTTCCTTGGTCAGAAAGAAATTGCGCGCAACCTGCATCGTGATCGTGGATGCGCCCTGGCGCACGCCGCCGGAAGCGAAATTGGACAGGGCTGCCCTGGCGACGCCCACATAATCGACACCGCCATGCTCATAAAACCGCTCGTCTTCGGCGGCAACGATGGCATTGACCAGATTCTTGGGAACCTGGTCCAGCGAAACGACGGCCCGGCGCTCCTCACCGAACTCGCCGATCAGCTGGCCGTCCGCGCTGTAGATGCGCAGCGGGATTTTCGGCTGGTAATCGGTCAGTACATCGAGCGTCGGCAGCGTCGGATAGATGACGACTGCGGCGAAACCGAGAACCAGGCTCCCGGCCGCAACCAGCAAAAACACCAGTAATAGTGGGAAGGCCCACCAACGAACGGACATCTAGTGGAAAACTGCTTTTGTGAAAAAAGTCAAATTAATCTGTGGGTTACGCGCCACATCTAATGCAAAATCTTATTGCTAGTACGCTGAAAATACTGCACAGTAGCAAGTGTCGCCGCTGCATTATAGGTGGATCGAACCGCAAAGGGAACGCAGCACAAAACCTTTACATAATAAAAGGTTGCTGCTACTGTCTAAAGTAAGTTGTGGGGAGTTCGCTCTAAAAACATATGGCCAAAGGAAAATTCAGCATCAACTTTGACGCCATCGAGGGTTTGTTCAAGCCCAAGATGCCGCCGCTGATTGGCGCCGACATCAGTTCTTCCGCCGTCAAGATGGTCGAGATTGCCGATGCCGGCAAGGGCGTCTACCGCCTCGAGAAATACGCGATCGAGCCCCTGCCCAGCGAGTCGGTGGTGGAAGGCAACATCAACAACCTGGATGCGGTGATCGAAGCCGTCAAGCGCTGCCACAAGCGCCTGGGCAGCAATTTCAAGAATCTGGCCCTGGCGCTGCCCAACGCGGCGGTGATCAGCAAAAAAGTGCTGGTTCCGGCGGGCCAGAGCGAGGATGACCTCGAAATGGACGTCGAGCGCGCCGCCAATGAATACATCCCCTTTGCGATCGAGGAAGTGAATCTGGACTACCAGGTGCTCGGCCCCGCGCCGAACAGCGCCGAAGACGTCGAAGTCCTCATCGCCGCCTCGCGCAAGGACAAGATCGAAGACCGGGTTGCCGTTGCCGAGGGCGCCGGACTCAAGGCCCTGGTGATGGATGTCGACCTTTTCGCCGCGCAGTCCGCTTTCGAACTGATCGAGGCCGGCATGCCGGAACGCGGCCGGGACCTCAACATCGCCGTTGTCGACATCGGCGCCTCCATGATGAACGTCAATGTATTGCGCAATGACCAGTCGGTATACATGCGCGAACAGCCTTTCGGCGGCGTGCAGCTGACCCAGGAAATCCAGAACAAGTTCGGACTTTCCGCGGAAGAAGCCGAAGCCGCCAAACGCGCGGGCGGACTGCCGGAAAACTACGAATCGGAAGTGCTGCAGCCGTTCATGGACACGCTGGGCCAGGAAGTCGCCCGCGCCATACAGTTCTTCTTCTCCTCGACCCAGTTCAACAAGATCGACCACATCGTTCTCTGCGGCGGCTGCGCAGCCATACCCGGCATGGACGACGCGGTCGCCAAGAGAACGCAGGTGGAGACATCGGTTGCCAACCCTTTTGCCGGCATGTCCCTGTCCAACCGCATCCGGGAAAAAAGCCTCAAGCAGGACGCGCCCTCGCTGATGGTCGCCTGCGGCCTCGCCATGCGGAGGTTTGACAAATGACGACTCGCATCAATCTGCTGCCGCATCGGGAGATGCGGCGCAAGCAGCAGCAGCAGCAGTTTTTCATCATGCTCGGCGTGATTGTGGCCATCAGCGGCGTGATCTGGTTTGCGGTCCATTCCTATCTGGACGGTCAGTTCACCAACCAGGAGGCGCGCAACAAGTACCTGTCGGACGAAATCGTCAAGCTCGACAAGGAAATCGCCGAAATCAACAAGCTCAAGGAACAGACTGCAGCGCTGTTGAAACGCAAGCAGGTCGTGGAAACGCTGCAAAGCAACCGCGCCGAGGTCGTGCACCTGATGGACCAGCTCATCCGGCAGCTGCCCGACGGCATGTATCTCAAGTCCATCAAGCAGAGCGGCACCAAGGTCGCCATCAGCGGATATACGCAGTCGCAGGCGAGGGTCTCGACGCTGATGCGCAACCTGGAAGGCTCGCAGTACATCCAGAACGCCAATCTGGTCGAGATCAAGGCCGCGACGGTCGGTGGTTCGCGAATCAACGAGTTCACCATGAACATCGACGTGGTGCGCGCGGCGGCGCCGGATGAAAAGAAAAGCGGCAGGAAGGGCTAGACCATGACCCTCGACGAACTCAAGCGCCTTGACCCCAAAAAGATCGGCAGCTGGCCGATATTGCCCAAATTCGGCGTCCTTCTGGGACTGCTGCTGCTGCTGGTCTTCGCCGCCTACTGGTTCGACTGGCAAAACCAGATCGCCCAGATCGACGAGGCGCGGGCCAAGGAAGAACAGCTGCGCAGCACCTTCCTCGCCAAGAAAAAACAGGCGATCGACCTGCCGGCATACCGCAAGCAGCTGGTGGATATCGAATCGCAGTTCGGCGCGCTGCTCAAGCAGCTCCCGGGAAAATCCGAAATGGACGCCCTGCTGACCGACATCAATCAGGCGGGCCTTGGCCGCGGCCTGCAGTTCGAGCTGTTCCGTCCCGCATCGCAGGAAACGGCCCGCGACATCTATGCGGAACTGCCGATCACCATCCGGGTCACGGGCAATTATCATGATCTGGGCGCCTTCGCGAGCGACATCGGCCGGCTGTCGAGGATCGTCACGCTGAACGACATTGCCCTGTCCACGGGCAAGGACGGCCTGATCCTTGATGCCACAGCCAAGACTTTCCGCTACCTCGACGAGGCGGAAATTGCCGCCGCACGCAAAAAACCGGCGCCGGGAGCCAAGAAATGAGCCCGAGACTGATCTTTCTCGCAGCCTTCAGCGCAATGATGCTGACCGCCTGCGGCGGCGAAGAGCACTCCGACCTGCGCGAGTTCGTCAAGGAATCCGACAAGATGCCGGGCGGACGCATTCCGCCGCTGCCCGAAGTCAAACCGTACGAGCCGTTTGCCTACAACGCCTACGACCTGACGGATCCCTTCAAGCCGCGCAAGATCGAACCCCCCAAATCCGCGGCCAAGGGCGGCATACAACCCGACCTCAACCGGCAGCGCGAAGCACTGGAAGCCTTTCCGCTGGAAAATCTGGCGATGGTGGGAACCCTGCAGCAGAAGGGGAAGGTTTTTGCGCTGGTCAGGGCGCCCGACAAGGGGCTCTACCGTGTCACCTCGGGGAACTACCTCGGCCAGAATTTCGGCCGGATTGTCGGCATCACGGAAACAGACATCAAACTCAAGGAAATCGTTCAGGACAGCGGCGGCAACTGGGAGGAAAAAGACCAGGCGCTGCAGCTGCAAGAACAGGAGGCTAAGAAATGATTCGATTTTTCAGGTCCATGAAGCATGTTTCTGTTCTGCTTTTTGCGGCGGGTTTCGCCATGGCGGCGCACGCCCAGAACAGCATCGAGTCCGTCAACGTGGCCGGCCAGCAGGGTGGCGCCACGGTGATCAAGGTCATGCTCAAAAACGCACCGGCTGCGGCACCCGCGAGTTTCGCGGTGAACAGCCCGCCACGGATTGCCTTCGACTTTCCCAACACCACCAACGGTTCCGGCAAAAACGTCCAGGAAATCGGCGAAGGTGACGTGCGGCGCATCAACATCGTGCAGGCCGGAAATCGCTCCCGCCTGGTCCTCGAAACCGCGAGGCCGCTCGGTTATGACGCGAAAATCGAAGGCAATGCCATTCTGATCACCCTCGGCGGTGCGGCAACAGCAGGGGCCTCCGCTCCGGCGCCTGCAGCGCAGACCTTTGCGCAGGCACAGCCCGGCGACGGCAGGCACAGCCTGCGCGACATCGATTTCCGCCGCGGACGCACCGGCGAAGGGCGCGTGGTGGTGGATCTGTCCGACAACCAGGTCGGCATAGACCTGCGCAGCCAGGGTCGCTCGCTGATCATCGATTTCATCAACACCGCGGTGCCCAAGAACCTTGAGCGCCGGCTTGATGTGGTTGATTTCGGCACCCCGGTGGACAGCATCGAAACCTTCACCCAGGGCGGCAACACGCGGATGGTGATCACGCCGCGGGGCGCCTGGGAGCACTCGGCTTACCAGACCGACAACCGCTTCATCATCGAGGTCAAGAAAGTCGCTGATGACGCCAATCGCCTGGTCCAGCCCGGATTTTCCGGCGAGAAGCTCTCGCTCAACTTCCAGAACGTCGAAGTCCGTGCCGTGCTGCAGGTCATTGCCGATTTCACCGGCCTCAATGTCATTACCAGCGACACCGTCGGCGGCAGCCTGACGCTGCGGCTGAAAGACGTGCCCTGGGACCAGGCGCTCGACATCATCCTGCAGAGCAAGGGTCTCGACATGCGCAAGACCGGCAATGTCGTGTGGATTGCCCCCCGCGACGAGCTGGCCACTCGCGAGAAGCTGGCGCTTGAAGCGCGCTCCCAGATCGCCGATCTCGAGCCGCTGCGCACCGAAAGCATGCAGGTCAATTACCAGAAAGCGGCCGATTTCCAGAAGCTGCTGGCCGATCCCGCCCAGAAAATTCTCTCCAAGCGGG
>JAEYXO010000204.1 GCA_023431245.1 Pseudomonadota bacterium
GCTGCCGGCCAGAATCGGCGGCCGCGCGCTGAAGGATGCGATCCTCGCACCGACGCGCATTTACGTGAAACCGGTGCTGCAGCTGATGAAAAAAGTGCGGCTCAAGGGACTCGCCCACATCACCGGCGGCGGCCTGGTCGACAACGTGCCGCGGGTGCTCGGCAAAGGCCTGACCGCCGAAATCCGCGGCGACGCCTGGCCGCTGCCGCCGCTGTTCCGCTGGCTGCAGGAGCAGGGCAATGTCGCCGACGACGAGATGCACCGCGTGTTCAACTGCGGCATCGGCATGGTGCTGGTGGTGGCGGAGAAGGATGCCGCGGGCGCGCAGAAGCTGCTCGAGAAGGCCGGCGAGCGCGCCTGGCGCATCGGTCACGTGCGCCGCCGGCGCCGCGGCGAAGCGCAGACCGTGATCGTCTGAGGAGCAGGGCCCTGAAGCGCATCGCGATACTGATTTCCGGGCGCGGCAGCAACATGGAGGCCCTGCTCAAGGCGGGGCTGCCGGCCGAGATCTGCGCGGTGATCAGCAACGATCCGGCGGCGAAGGGACTGGCAACCGCTGCGGCGCACGGCATTCCCACCGCGGTGGTGGACCACAAGGCGCACGCGACGCGCGAGGCCTTTGACACGGCGCTGGCGCAGGCCATCGACGCGCAGCGCGCCGACCTCGTCGTGCTTGCCGGCTTCATGCGCATCCTCACCGCGGATTTCGTCGGGCGTTACCGCGGCCGCATGGTCAACATCCATCCTTCGCTGCTGCCGTCGTTCACCGGCCTGCACACCCACCGCCAGGCGCTCGCCGCCGGAGTGCGCATCCACGGCTGCACGGTGCATTTCGTGACACCCCAGCTCGACCACGGGCCCATCATCATCCAGGCCGCGGTGCCGGTGCTGCCCGGCGACAGCGAAACGACCCTCGCCGCGCGCGTGCTGGCCGAGGAACACCGCATCTATCCCCAGGCGCTGCGCTGGCTCTGCGAAGACCGCGTCGCGGTGACGGCTGACGGCCGCGTCGAGATCCGTGGTGCACGCCTGCCGGGCGGCGCGCTGCTGTCGCCGGCCCCCGATGCCTAGGATCCTCGTCACCGCGCTGTTGATGGCCGCAGCGCTGCTGCAGCCGGCCGCGGCAAAAACCGCGCCGCCTGAAACCGTGCAGGCCGAATACGGCCTGTCGGTCAACGGCGCCCCGATCGCGGTGATGCAGGAAACCTTCGAAATCCGCGATGGCGGCTACCGGGCGGTCAGCGAAACCCATGCGGCGGGCCTGTTTGCGCTGGCACAACGCCGGCCGGGACGCGTGACCAGCAGCGGCACGGTCGATGCTTCCGGCCTGCGCCCGAGAACCTTCGATGCCGCGCGCGGCGGCCGTGACGAGCGGCGCGTGCAGGCGGATTTCGACTGGAAGGCGCGCACGCTGACGCTGCAGCACGACGGCCGCAATGACACCGTGGCATTGCCGCCCGGCACCCAGGACCGGCTGTCGGCGATGTACCAGTTCCTGTTTCTCGATGCGGAAAAACTGCGGGGTCTCGGATTCGCGATGACCAACGGCCGCAAGCTCGACCAGTACCGCTACGCGATCGGGCCCGACACCGCGATCGACACGCCGCTGGGGCGCCTCGAAGTCATACACCTCGTCAGGCAGCACCAGCCGGGCGAAACCGCCAACGAAATCTGGCTCGCCCGCGACCATCGCCTGATGCCGGTGAAAATGCGCATCGTCGAGGACGACGGCAAGCGCTACGAGCAGGTCATCTCGCGGCTGGACATCCGCTGACCGGCACCGGATCCATGCGCCCCTCCTCCCAGCGCCTGCTCGCCGCCGCAGCCCTGTCGATGGCCGCCCATGCCGCGCTGCTCGGCGGCATCGATGTCCCGGCACGCGAAGCCGCGCCGGAACTGCAAGCCCTCAGCGCGCGACTCGAACCACCGGCACCGCCGGTGCCGCAGGCAAAACCGGCCCCGCGCAGCACGGTGGCGCCCAAACCACAGCCGCCGCAGCGCCTCGCCGCGCTGCCGCGTCCGGCGCCCGCGGAGCCCCCGGTGATCGCCATTCCGGGAGTGGAACCCGCAGCCGCGCCCGCCCCCGAGGCAGAAACCGCGCCTGCGGCCGAAGCGGCCGTGGTCGCCAGCGCCGCGCCGACAATGTTCCGCGAACCCGAAACCCCGCCCCTGCCCGGCTTCCCGCGCAAGGGCCGCATCACCTACCTGCTGACCATGGGGCCCGAGCAGACGCCGGTGGGCCGCACCGTGCAGAGCTGGGAATTCGAGGATGGCCGCTACACGGCCGGCAGCGATTCGGAAAGCACCGGGCTCGTCGAGCTGTTCCGGCCGCACCGTTACCGCTACCTGAGCCAGGGCTCGATCGTCGGCGACAGGCTGCGGCCGGAGCGTTTCCTCGCCAGCATCAGGCGCGGCAGCCGCAGCGAGGAAGCGCAGGCGCTGTTCAACTGGGACAACAACATGCTGCGCCTGGGACGCCTGCCGCAGCAGGCCACGGTCGCGCTGCCCGCCGGCAGCCAGGACTGGGTCAGTTTCATGTACAACCTCGCACTGACCCCGCCGGCACCCGGCCGCCTCACGCTGCCCTTCACCCGCGGCAGCCGCCTCGACACCGTCAGTTTCGACGTGCTGCCGGCGGAATCCATCGACACGCCGCTGGGACGGCTGCTTGCCGTGCCGGTGGTGCAGCTGCGCTCGGCCGGGCAGGAAAGCATGGCCCTGTGGCTCGCGCCCGACTACCGCAACCTGCCGGTGCGCATCCGTTTTTACAACCGCGAAGGCGAGCTCTCAGGTGAGCAGCTGGTCAGCGAAATACAGGTCGGCAATCCATGAAACCCGCAGCCCCCGAATCCGCCGCGCGCATCCCCAATGCGCTGCGCCTCGCCGACGCCGCGCATGCGCTGTCGCGCGTGCTGGCCTTCACTTATCCCGCCGACGCCGTGCTGAGCCGCTATTTCCGCGAACGCCACGTACTGGGCCCGCAGGACCGCGCCTTCGTCGCCGAAACCGTGTTCGGCGTGCTGCGCCGGAAACTGCTGCTCGACCACATCGCGCCGCAGGCCGACGTGCGCCAGCTGGTGCTGCTGTGGCTGACCCGCATCGGCGGCCACAGCAGCCGCGACATCGGCGCGCTGTGCTCGACGGAGGAAAAGGCCTGGCTCAATGCCACCCGCGCGCAGCCCGCTGCGGAACATCCGCTGAGCGTCGAAGCCGATCTGCCGCAGTGGGTCGTTGACCGCCTGCTCGCCGTGCATGATGCGGATTTCATCCGGGCACTGGGCCGCGCGCTGCAGGAACCGGCGCCGCTGGACCTGCGCGTCAACACCCTGCGCGGCAACCGCGACGCGGTGCTCTCCACGCTCAACAAGGGCGGCATCCCGGCCGCGGCCACGCCCTGGTCACCCATCGGCATCCGCCTGAAGGACAAGCCGTCGATCAGCCGCCACCCGCTGTTCACCGGCGGCACGATCGAGGTCCAGGACGAAGGCAGCCAGCTGCTGGGTTACCTGCTCGCGCCGCGGCGCAGCGATCTCGTCGTCGACTTCTGCGCCGGCGCCGGCGGCAAGACGCTGATGCTCGGTGCAATGATGAATTCCCAGGGCCGCCTCTACGCCTTCGACGTGTCGCAGAACCGGCTCGACCGCCTGAAGCCGCGGCTGAAACGCTCCGGCCTGTCCAACGTGCACCCGCTGGTGATTGCCCACGAGAACGACACCAAGGTCAAACGCCTTGCAGGCAAGATCGACCGCGTGCTGGTCGATGCGCCCTGCAGCGGCCTCGGCACCCTGCGCCGCAATCCCGACCTGAAATTCCGCCAGTCGCCGCAAAGCGTGGCCGAGCTGGTCGTCAAGCAGGCGGCCATCCTCAAGTCGGCGGCACGCCTGGTGAAGCCCGGCGGCCGCCTGGTCTATGCCACCTGCAGCCTGCTGGCGGAGGAGAACCGCGACATCATCACAGCGTTCCTCGCCGCGCACCCGGAATTCAGAACCCTCGATTGCGGTGAACTGCTGCGCCGCCAGGATATTGCGGTCGAATGCGGGGAATACCTGCAGCTGTGGCCGCAGCTGCACAACACCGACGGATTTTTCGCCGCCGCGATGGAGCGCATCGCCGGCTGAGCCGCGCACCGCGCCGTGCTAACATGATTCGCATGGCGCCCCCGCGGCCGCGGTAAACCCCGAAGCGTTTTGATGTCCGCATCCTCCGAATTCCAGGCCCTGCTCCTCGACCTGTGGGCCGACCTGCAGAGCGTCAGCATCCTCTGGCAGACCGGCACGCTTGTCGCCTGCGTCGCCGCCGGCTGGCTGCTGTCCCGTTACTACGACCGCAGGCTGCTCAGCCGGGCGCCGGTTGATGCCACCCAGGCGCTGGGGGTCGGCAGCCTGAAACGGCTGATGTTTCCGCTGTCGGCACTGGTGCTGGTGCTGGTCGCCAGGGCCGTGCTGCGCCACTGGCACAACACGCACCTGCTCGATGTCGCGGCGGCCCTGCTGCTGGCGATGGCACTGATCCGGATGTCGATCTATGCCATGCGCCACACCTTCGCACCCAGCGCCTGGCTGCGCGCCTCCGAACGCTGGATCAGCTGGGCCGCCTGGATCGGGGTTGCGGTCTACCTGACCGGGCTCTGGCCCTATGTGCGCGAAGCGCTGCTCGACATCGGCTTCACGGTCGGCAAGCAGAAATTCTCGCTGCTGCTGGTGCTGCAGGGCGCGCTGTCGATCGTCGTCACGATCCTCGTGGCCCTGTGGCTGGGACGGCTGATCGAATCGCGGCTGATGCGCGCCACCACCATGCAGGTCAACCTGCGGGTGATGTTCTCGAAACTCGCGCAGATCCTGCTGCTGCTGGCGGCCTTCCTGATCGCGCTGCCCGCCGTGGGTATCGACCTTACAGTGCTTTCGGTCTTTGGCGGCATGCTCGGCGTCGGCATCGGCTTCGGCCTGCAGAAAATCGCCGCCAACTATGTCAGCGGCTTCATCATCCTGATGGACCGCTCGGTCAGCCTGGGTGACCTGGTCACCATCGGCGAACACACCGGCACGCTGACCCAGATGACCGCGCGCTACGTCGTCGTGCGCAGCCTCGGCGGACTCGAGGCGATCATTCCGAACGAAACCATCATCACCTCGACGGTGCTGAACCATTCCTTTTCCGACCGCAAGGTCCGTGTCGGGCTGCCGATCCAGGTCGCCTACGCCACAGACCTCGATGCCGCCCGGAAAATCATGGTCGATGCCGCGGCTGCGCACCCGCGGGTGCTGCAGGATCCCGCGCCCGGCGCGCTGATCGTGGCCTTTGCCGAAAGCGGCATCAACCTGGAACTGGGCGTCTGGGTCGCCGACCCGGACAGGGGTCTCGGCGGCCTGCGCTCCGACCTTTACGCCGCGATCTGGCGCGGGTTCAAGGCGCAGGGCATCGAGATTCCCTTCCCCCAGCGCCAGATCCGGGTTATCGGCGAGGCCAAGACCATATCCTGAAAATGGTAATTTTATTCAATAAAAACAGATACCTGCGATTTGGTTCAAATTATATTTCAGCTCTTGGACTATCCCGTTCCGGTGTTCTTCAGTACACTGCCGGCGGTTCAGTCTTAAAGCGTTAAAAAGCGAGGAGTTCAATGTTTACAGGGGTTCTGGATCTGCCGTGGTGGGGCTATGTGGTTTATGCGCTGGTGCTCACCCATATCACGATTGCCGCCGTCAC
>JAEYXO010000230.1 GCA_023431245.1 Pseudomonadota bacterium
TGATGCGCGCGGGACGCAGCAGCGCGTCCCCGACCCAGGCGATGTTGAGCACCCGCGCGACGGCGCGTATCGCTTCCGCAGCGGGTTTCGGAATCTCCGCCTCGCCGCGGCCGCGGATGCAGGATTCCGTGATCGCCTCGACGAAGGCATCGGCATCCGGCGTATGTGAACGCAGCGCCGGCAGCAGGTCGATGCCCACCGACAGCACATGCGGGTTGCCCGCCATATCGGTGGTGCGCAGCGAATGGCAGCAGTAGAGCAGTGACTGGTTGCCGTCGCGCAGCACCGAGATCTGCGAGCCGCGGTCCGGCCCCTTTTTCTGGTCGAGCATGCGGAACACCGCCCAGTGCGGGCAGGGATCGGTGACCTGCGCCATGTTGCCCCAGGGCAGCGGGATGCCGTTGCCGCGGTAGACCGCGCGCAGGTAACCCGGGGGATAGGCGTCGAAAAAATGCCAGTAGGGATAGGGTGAAACCTTGGTCATGCGCCGCATCACCGCCGCCGGCGTCAGCTGAATCTTCTCGCCGGACTCGACCCGGTAGGACTCGCGCGTGAGGAAGCGGCGGAAGGGCACTTTCGGGCACAGCAGCGCGCCGGCGAAGAAGCTGCACTCGAAATCGCGCCAGGCATGCAGCACGTCCTGCGGGCTCATGCCGGTGGCGGCACTGCCCTGCGGGCTGCCGCCGAGTTCGCCGCCGGTGGCATGCGGCGCCTTCAGGCCGTCGCCGCCGTGCAGCAGCTTGTGGCCGAGGTGCGAGGCGAGGTCGAACTTCAGCCGTGCCGGATCATGCTCCAGCGCGCGGTTGAGGTAGATCGTGCCCGGCGCCTCGTAGAAGGAGCGCACCATGCTGCGCAACTCGCGGCCGTTGTCGCGGGCCAGCACCGGCCTGCGCTCGAACCACTGCACTTTCAGGCCGTGCTGCCGGCACAGTTTCAGCAGATCCGCCGCATCCAGCGGGAATCGGCGCTGGCCGACGTTCTCCGCTGCGCGCTCGAGATCGGGGAAATCGTTGCGCGACATTTCCTGGTGGGAACGGATCAGCAGGTGCGCGAACTGCCGCCCGCTGGTGCCGGTCTGCGCCAGCAGTTCTGGAATCGCCGCCTGCAGCAGTTCCTTGGAAAACAGGAAGGCCGGCTCCAGCGGCACCGCCGCCGCGCCGCCGCTGCGCGGTGCCGCCACCGCCGTCTCGGTTTCCGGGTTGTTGTCGAGGAACCAGCCCGCATCGCGCTGGAACAGCGCCGACAGCAGCTGCAGCACTTCGGCCGAGGGCACGCGTTTGCCGCTCTCGATCATGCTCAGGTACGACACCGAGGGCGCCTTCTCCGGATCGTGCTGGCTGCAGCGTGCCGACAGTTCCTCCAGCGTCAGGCCGTTCCTTTTGCGCAGCGCGCGCAGCTTGGTGCCGAGGAAATGGCTCTGGCGGGTGTGCAGGCTCATGGCGGGTCTCCGGGCGGTGTCCGATGGCCGGTGTGAAATTAACAATGTGAAATTTTTAATGTCAAATTTCGCACCCAGCGCTTCTATGATGCACTGCAATCCGGTCAAAAGCCAGACCGGCCCCGGCCCATCACAGAGGGAGATCCAGATGAATCACCGCATCCTGATACTCGGCGCATCCTACGGCTCGCTGCTGGGCAGCAAGCTGCTGATGGCCGGCCACCACGTCTCGCTGGTCTGCACCGCCCCCACCGCCCGCCTGATCCAGCGCGAGGGCACGCGGGTGCGTTTTCCCTTGCGCGGCCGCGATCCGGTGGAGGTCGATTCCCGCCGGCTGCCCGGCAGGCTTGATGCGGTGACGCCGGCCGATGCCGATCCCGCCGCCTTTGACCTGGTCGTGCTCGGCATGCAGGAATCGCAGTACGGCGGCGAGGGTGTGCGTGCGCTGATGCGCCGCATCGCGCGCTCGCGCAAACCCTGCCTCGCGATCATGAACATGCCGCCGCTGCCCTACCTGCGCCGCCTGCCCGGGCTTTTTGTCGATGCGCTGGAAAGCTGCTACACCGATCCGGAACTGTGGGATGGCTTCGATCCCGCGCGGATGACGCTGGCGAGCCCCGACCCCCAGGCCTTCCGTCCGCCGGAAGCGGCGAAAAATGTGCTGCAGGTCGGCCTGCCGACCAACTTCAAGGCGGCGCGTTTCGAGTCCGATGCCCACAACGCGCTGCTGCGCGACATCGAGGCCGGCATCGACGCCGCGCGTTATGAACTTGGTGGCGAGGCGCTGGAAATCCCGGTGAAACTGAAGACCCACGACTCGCTGTTCGTGCCGCTCGCCAAGTGGCCGATGCTGGTCACCGGCAACTACCGCTGCATCCGCCGCCACGACATGATCTCCATCCGCGAGGCCGTGCATGCCGACCTTGACCGTTCGCGCCGCATCTATGACTGGGCTGCCGGCCTGTGCATGAGCCTCGGCGCCGCGCCCGGAGACCTGGTGCCTTTCGACAAGTACGCCCAGGCTGCAGCAGGCCTGGCCAAACCCTCATCGGCGGCGCGTGCGCTGTTCGGCGGCGCGCGGCACATCGAGCGCGTCGACCGTCTGCTGCAGCGCATCGCCTGGCAGCAGGGCAGCGAGTGCGCGGTGCTGGAAGAGATCACCGGCCTCGTCGATGCGCGGCTGCGGGAGAACCGCGGCCGGCCGCTGCAGCCCGCAGCGGCGGAGCGCCCGGTGTTTGGTTTTCCGCCCGAGCCGGCGCTGGCCTGACCTTCGGAAAAAGAACGGCGCCCGCAGGCGCCGTTCATGCAGGCCGTGTGGCGCGCTTACCGCGTCTTGATGCCGGCCTTGGTCACCACTTCGGTGTACTTCGTGATCTCGGTTTTCAGCAGCTTCGTCAGTTCCTCGGGGCTGCTGACGACCGGATCCAGCGCCTGCTGCTTGTAGAACTCGCGCACTTCCGGGGCCTCGAGCGCCTTCTTGATCTGCGCATGCAGCGTGGTGATCACGTTCTGCGGCGTCTTGGCCGGCACGAACACCGCGTACCACTGGTC
>JAEYXO010000306.1 GCA_023431245.1 Pseudomonadota bacterium
TGTCCAATATGCTGAAATCGGTGTCGGTGACCGCACTGGTGCTGTGCACCTTTTTCTACGGCGGCCTCGTATTTTCCGTCTATGGCCTGAGCGTCGCCCTGATCAACGACCGGATCCCGCAGGACGACGTGCTGGAGGCGGCGAGCACGCTGCTGCTGGTCCACGGTGTCGGCGCCGTGCTGGGACCGCTTGCTGCGGGCGTCATGATGGAGCTGTACGGCCCCGGGGGGCTGCTGGTGTTTTTCGCGCTGGTGCTTTCGGCCATGGCCGTGTTCGGATTGTGGCGTCTGCGCGCGGGAAACGCGACGCCGGTCGACCAGCAGGCGGCTTATGTGGCGGTGGCCACCAGTTCCCCGGTGGTCTTGGAACTCGACCCGCGCACACCCGACCCGCCTCCCGCCCGCTCCGCCGGGCAGTGAGGCGGCCGGGCCTTTCCTTTGCCACGCCGCCGCGGCGCCGGATTCAGAGCGGCCAGACGATCAGCAGCAGGGGCATGCTGATGGCGATCACCAGCAGTTCCAGCGGCAGCCCCATGCGCCAGTAGTCGCCGAAGCGGAAACCGCCGGGGCCGAGGATCAGCGTGTTGTTCTGGTGGCCGATCGGTGTCAGGAAGGCGCAGGAGGCGCCGATTGCGACGGCCATCAGGAAGGGGTCGGCGCTGGCGCCGAGCTGGTTCGCGGTGCCGATGGCGATCGGGCACATCACCGCAGCGGTCGCGGCGTTGTTCATCAGATCGGACAGCGTCATCGTGACCACCATGACCAGCGCGAGGCCGAGGATCGCATGACCGCCGGCAATGTTGTCGAGCAGGATGCGGGCGATGATGTCGGCCGTGCCGGTGGACTCCATTGCGCCTGCGACCGGAATCAGCGCGGCGAGCAGTACGATCACCGGCCAGTCCACGGCCTCGTAGGCGCTGCGAGGCGGCACCGTGCGCAGTGCCATCGACGCCAGCACGCCGGCGCTGAAGGCAAGCGCCGCCGGCACGCCGAAAGCCGCGGCGGCGATGGCCAGCGCCATGATGCCGCCGGCGGTGACGGCGCGACGCTTGTCGGGGATGCGCAGTTCGCGTTCGGCGAGCGGCACACAGCCGGCGTTGCTGGCGAACTCCGCCAGAGCTTCCGGTGCCCCCTGCATCAGCAGCACGTCGCCCGCCGCGAGCCGCAGCGCGCGCAGCCGTGCCAGCGAGCGCCGGCCCTGGCGGGAAACGGCCAGCAGGTTGATCCCGTAACGCGTGCGCAGCAGCAGGTCGCTGGCCGAACGGTCGGCCAGCATCGAGCCGGGCAGCACGGCGAGTTCCATCAGGACGATGTCGTCGGCGGCCGGTTTTTTGTCGTCGGTGTCTTTTTCATCACCGTTTCCGGTGTCTTCCGCCGTTGCCGGTTTTGCCTCCGGCTCACCGTCGGCGGGCGGTGTTTTCGCCTCCTCGAGGCGCAGTCCCAGCGCGGTGAGTGCGGTGGGCAGCGCATCGGCATCGGCCTCGATCACCAGGATGTCGCCCGGGCGCACCAGCCAGCCGCGGCTCGGCGCGGTGACACGCACGTCGTTGCGCACCACGCCGATGACCTGGGCGTCGGTTTCGTCGAGCGCCCTGTCGATTTCGAACAGCCGTTTGCCGGCGGCGCTGCTGTCTTCCGCCACCTTGGCTTCGGTGAGGTAGGCGCCGGTATCGAAGCCCTCGGTGACGGCCTGCTTGCGCGCCGGCACCAGCCGCCATCCGATGACTGCGATGAACAGCACGCCGCCGGCCGCCACGGCGAGGCCCACCGGCGCGAAGTCGAACATCGCAAACCCGCCGGCGCCCGCCTGCTGGCGGAATCCGGAGACGATCAGGTTGGGCGGCGTGCCGATCAGCGTGGTCATGCCGCCGAGGATGGAGCCGAAGGCCAGCGGCATCAGTACCTGCCCCGGCGGCAGCGACTGCTTCACGGCAATCTGCAGGGCCACCGGCATCAGCAAGGCCAGCGCGCCGACATTGTTCATGAAGGCGGAGAGCAGCGCGGCCAGCGCGGTCAGCGCGCCGATGGTCAGTGTCGGGCCCGAGGACGCCGGCACGGCGTAACGCGTCAGCACATCGACGGCACCGGAGTTTTTCAGGCCGCTGCTGAGAATCAGGATGCAGGCCACGGTGATCACCGCAGGATGGCCGAATCCGGCGAAGGCATCGGCCGCCGGCACCAGGCCCGCCGCAACGCAGGCGAACAGCGCGCCGACGGCGACCATGTCATGGCGCCAGCGGCCCCACAGGAACATCGCCGTGGTGGCCGCAAGAATGGCGAGGATGAGGATTTGTGCGCTGTCCATTGCCCGATTATCAGTCATGGGCCGGCAGGCCGGCCCGAAAAAAAGCCCGCCGGTGGGCGGGCTTTTTTGGTGCTGCGGGGTGCGCGGTGTTCAGTCCACCAGCGCGGTCTTCGGCGGCATCTGCGCCTTCGATTTGCGGCCGGGGGCGGCAGGCGGGATATAGCCCGAGATGCGGCAGAGCACGGCTTCGATTTCCTTGCCGTCCTTGTAGCGGATCGAGCGGCAGGTCATCACGGCACCCTTGGCATGCAGGTCGGCCACGCGGGCGCGCACGGTCGCCAGCGAAAGACCTGTCGCGGAGGCGATCTCGGAATCGAGGCGCTCGCCACCGTTGGCCAAATAATCCAGGATTGCTTGCATCTGAAAGCTCCTTGTCGGATTGCAGTCTGTGGGTGAGGCGCGGGCACTGGGCCACGGCGCCACAGGCGGGAGCCCCGGATGATACAGGAAGTGGCTGCTAACCCGCCAAAAAGTTCCACATAGCGGTCTTTTTGGGCCTGTTCAGGTGCCGGTTTCTGGCGCCAACACCCGTTAACTGCCAGCCAAAAGGGCCCTAAGTCCGTCGATCACGATCAATTTGAGCGCCAGCGCGATCAGCATGGTGTTGAACACGATCAGGAAGGTCTTCTCGTTGAAGCCGGTCAGCACCTTCTTGCCGAAGGAGGTGCCGACGACCACGGCCGCCGTCATCAACACCAGCAGCAGGCCGTATTCGGCAAAGCTGAAGCCGACCAGCGTGAAGGCCGCGATCTTGAACAGGTTGCCGATGAAGCCGAAGAAGCCCAGCGTGCCGACGACGTCCTCCTTCTTCAGGTCCTTGCGGATGATCAGCGCGCCGAGCACCGGGGCGATGACACCGACGATCATGTTCAGTGCGCCGGTGACGAAACCCAGCGGAATGAAGGCCCACAGCGGGAACTCCTTCGGCGCGAAGCGTTTCAGGTGGCTCAGGAATAGCGTCAGCAGCACGAAGAAGCCGATCAGGATCTGCACCACCTCCTTGGACATGCCCTGGAACATTTCCAGTCCCAGCCACACGCCCAGCGGCAGCAGCAGGCTGAAGCGGATGATCAGCGGCCAGGCCATGTGCTTGCGGAACAGCCAGACGCGCCAGGTGTTGGAGGCGAGCTGCACCACGCCGTGCGCCGGAATCGCCGCGGCCGGCGGCATGAACAGCAGCATCAGCGCGATCAGGATGGTGCCGCCACCGGCGCCGGCAACAGCGGTCAGCGCGGAAGTTGCGAAGGCGGCGAAGGTAAGCAGCGAGATGTCGATCCAGTCCATATATAAGTATTTGATTTTATTTATAAATTTAGAATATTGCCGCGAACTCCGCCGGCGCGGCGGGCGCTGCGGCGGGCGGGTTCAGGTCTTGGCGGGTTCGGACGCCGGTTCGTCGGGCAGCAGCCAGACGATGGCGGCTTTCAGCGCGG
>JAEYXO010000197.1 GCA_023431245.1 Pseudomonadota bacterium
TCCGGGCAGATTCTCGGCCCGCTGGCGGCGAGCGCGCTGCTCAGCGCGGGCCTGGGTTTCGGCAGCGGCCTGCTGGCGGCCTGCGCCGTGCTGCTGCTCACCGGCCTGATGCTGCTGCGTGGCGGGCAATCCGCATGAGCAAGGCGTCGCACACGCTGAAAGGCATGCTCCTGATGGCGGCCGGCATCGTGCTGCTGACCGTCAACGACGCGGTGTCCAAACACCTGGTTCTGACGCATCCGGTGGGGCAGGTGATCGGGCTGCGCCAGCTGGCGACACTGCTGGTGATCGTGCCCTGGGTGATGTTCACCGGCGGCTGGAGCGACCTGCGCATCGTCAACCGCGGCGGCCAGCTCGCGCGCGGCCTGCTGTTCATCGCCGGCTCCGCCTGCATCGTGCTGAGCCTCGGCCTGCTGCCGCTGGCGCTGGTGATCACCATCATGTTCACCAGCCCGATATTCGTCGCGGCATTTTCGGCGCCGCTGCTCGGCGAGCGTGTCGGCGTCCACCGCTGGGTCGCGGTGCTCGGCGGCTTCGCCGGCGTGCTGATCGTCGTGCAGCCCGGAAGCGGCGATTTCCGCTGGGCGCTGCTGTTGCCGGTGGCGGCCGCCTTCATCAATGCCTTCCGCGACGTGCTGACGCGGCTGCTGTCGCGCACCGATTCCTCGATCTCGATCCTGTTCTGGTCGAACATCATCCTGATGACCGGCGGCATGGTGACGGCCGTTTTCGGCTGGGTGCCGGTCAGCGGTGCATCCGCGTTCTGGTTCGTCGTCGCCGGCGTCAGCAACGGCGCCGCGCATTTCCTGATCATCGAGGCCCTGCGCGCGGGCGAGGCCTCGGCGCTGGCGCCCGTGCGTTACACCGCGCTGCTGTGGGCGGCGCTGCTCGGCTGGCTGGTCTGGGGCGAGGTGCCCGGTCCCTGGCTGTGGGTGGGGGCCGCGGTGATCGTCGCCAGCAGCCTCTACATGATCAACGCCGAACGCCGGCGCTGAACGCCGGCGGGTCATTGCCCGGAGCAGGGGCTGCGGGTATTCTGTGGCGGCAGTCCCGCATCCCGTCACAACCAGGAGAACTTGCATGGAAATTCAAGCAGGCAGCGCCGCGCCGGAATTCACGCTGGCCGCGCACAACTCCGACCAGAAGGTCGCGCTGTCCTCGTTCAGGGGACGGCCGGTCGTGGTCGCGTTCATGCCCTTTGCCTTCACCGGGGGATGAACCAATCAAGTCCGTGGGTTCCGTGAGAACTACGAAGAATTCAAGAAGCTGAACTGCGAAATCCTGCAGCTGAGCGCCGATCCGCTGCCGAGCCTGAAGGCCTGGGCGGAGCACCTGGGCGGCGTGCCTTTCCCGCTGATGTCCGACTACTGGCCGCATGGCGCGGTCGGCCAGGCCTTCGGCATTTTCAACGACGAACGCGGCATGGACAAACGCGCCGCCTATGTCGTCGATGCCAAGGGGATTGTCCGTTACGCCAGGGGCTATCCGCAGGGCACGATCCCGACCAGCGAGGAACTGCTCGCCGAGTTGCGCAAGCTCTAGGCCGGGGCAGCAGCAACACCGGGCCGGCAGACCGTTCCGCGAGGAATGACTGCCGGCCTTTTTGCGCCCGCAGACTTCCGGCTGGCCCGTATTTTGGGTCATCATGGGCGCCGTTCCCGCCCGGAGTGCATGCCATGTTCAACGGAAAATCCGCCCTCGTCACCGGTTCCACCAGCGGCATCGGCCTCGCCATCGCCACGGCGCTGGCGGCGCGCGGCGCCAACATCATGCTCAATGGCTTTGGCGACCCCGACGCCCTCCGCGAGCTGCGCAGGACACTGGCACAGCAGTACGGCGTGCGCGTCGAACACCATGGCGCCGACATGGCGAGGCCGGCCGAAATCGCCGAAATGATGGAACACACGGTCGCGGTGCTCGGCAAGG
Organism: Pseudomonadota bacterium; assembly: GCA_023431245.1. Lineage (GTDB taxonomy): Bacteria > Pseudomonadota > Gammaproteobacteria > Burkholderiales > SG8-41. Next base: position 1,927 of record JAEYXO010000197.1, read on the forward strand.
TCGACATCCTGGTCAACAATGCCGGCATCCAGTTCGTCGCGCCGATCGAGGAGTTTCCGCCGGAGCAGTGGGACGCCATCATCGCCGTCAACCTCGGCGCGCTGTTCCACACCATCCGCCATGCCGTGCCCGGCATGAGGCGCCGCCGCTGGGGGCGCATCATCAACATCGCCTCGGCGCATGCGCTGGTGGCCTCGCCCTACAAGTCGGCCTATGTCGCCGCCAAACATGGCGTGGCGGGATTGACCAAGACCGTCGCCCTCGAGACCGCGGCCTTCGGCATCACCTGCAACGCGATCTGCCCCGGTTATGTGCGCACGCCGCTGGTCGAGCAGCAGATTCCGGCCACCGCGAAGGCGCGCGGCATCAGCGAGGAGGCGGTGGTGCGCGACGTGCTGCTGGCGGCGCAGCCGACGAAGCAGTTCGTGACCGTGGAGCAGGTGGCGGCACTGGCCTGTTTTCTCGCTGGTGACGAGGCGGCCTCGATCACCGGCACCCTGCAGGCCATCGACGGCGGCTGGACCGCGCAATGATTGGGGACGGTGCGGCCCGCCGCCTCAGTGCAGGCGGATGACGGTTGCCGGCGGGCGCTCGCCGAGGTTGAGCAGGAGCACGCGGCGGCCGAGCATGACCACGCTGCCTTTCATGCGGTTGTCGCCGGTATCGCTGAACTCGAAGTCGTAGGCGCGCTGCAGCAGCAGTCGTCCGTCCGCATTGCGCGCCGGCCGCAGGCTGGCAATACCCACAGTATCGTCGAGGAATTGCAGGCCCTCCGCCTCGCAGGCGGTGCGCGCCGCCACCACGGCGGCTTCGCGCGCCTGCATGCTGTCCCACCACAGCCAGGCGAGGGCGAGAAAGAAGGCGAGCAGCAGGAGTTCGGTCATGGTGGCGGGGAGGGCGGTGCGGTCGCCACGTTACCACCGGATCGTCCCTCCGGTGCGGTCCGGAACGGGAATTTCCCCGCATCACTATCTGGAACGTCCGCCGGTGCGGTCTCAGGATTCGGGTAGACTGGATTTCATTACCCGGCGCGCCCCCGAAGGAAGTCCCCTTGGGGGACCAGACCGGGCCCCTTGTGAGGAGCCGCATGATCGAACTCAAATCGCGCAAACATGCCGCCGATGACCTCGGCAGCGCCATCGAACTCTGCTACGCCAAGGGCTGGACCGACGGCCTGCCGGTGATACCGCCGACCGCGGAACGCATCGAGGCCATGCTCGAAGCCGGCGGCCTCAAGCCCGACCAGCAGCTGTCCTTCATCGAAAACCGCCAGGTCTCGGTGACCGCGGAAAAAGTCGCGATCAACGCGGTGATGGCCGGCTGCAAACCCGAATACATGCCGGTGATCGCGGCCACCGTCGAAGCGCTGGCCGATCCGCTGTACGGCTACCACGGCC
>JAEYXO010000073.1 GCA_023431245.1 Pseudomonadota bacterium
CTGGTGAGCAGTGAACGATGAGCAGTGAGTGGAGACTGGTTGTGTCGAGCGTTGCGTTCTGCCCCCGATCACCGCTTACTGCTCACCGCTCACTGTTTACCCGCCCGCAAACCCTGCAGTATCGCCAAGGCCTTGTCCATCGAGAACTCATAAGTCTGCGGACTCCAGGCCTTGGCGTTCTCGCGCATCATGTAGCCGTGCTCCACCCCGGGAAAGACATGGACGGCGAGGCTGGGCTGCCGCTGTGCGCGTTCGGTGTAGGCGGCAAGCACCTCCGGCGGTGCGGCGAAATCGCGGTCGCCCCAGATCAGGCATACCGGTTTTTCCAGGCCGTCAAATTCGTGCAGGAAATCCTTCATCTGCGTGCTGTGGCAGCCGATGCCGGCATCGAAGCCCAGCCGTTTCGGACCGATGACGGCATAGGGGCCGCCAAAGCAGAAACCCATGCTCGCCGTCCTGCCGTTGTGCAGCGGCAGCGTGCGCACCATCGCCAGCGTGTCGGCCATGTCGGTTTCGCCGGACTTCAGCACCGGCATCCGCGGCTGCGAGCGCTGGCCGGCGCGTTCGTCCTCTCGTGGCAGCGGGCCGGGCAGTGTGCGCCAGAACAGATCCGGTGCTGCGGCGATGAATCCCTTCGCCGCAAATTCGTCGGCGATGCCACGGATGTCGGCATTGACGCCATGCACCGCCGAGGCAAGCACCACCGCCGGCGTTTTCGTGTCGCCCGAAGGCAGCGCGAGGTAGCAGTCGAATTCACCGCTGCCGCCGGAAGAGGGGACCCGGATGTGCCGGCCGGCCATGGTGTTTATGCCGTGGCGAGCAGTTCGACTTCGAATACCAGCGTCGCATTGGGCGGAATCACGCCGCCGGCGCCGCGCGCGCCGTAGCCCAGCGCCGGGGGAATCGTCAGCTTGCGTTTGCCGCCGATCTTCATGCCCTGCACGCCTTCGTCCCAGCCGCGGATCACACGGCCGCCGCCCAGCGGAAACACGAAGGGATCGTCGCGGTCCTTGCTTGAGTCGAATTTTTTGCCGTCGGTGAGCCAGCCGGTGTAGTGCACGGTGACTTCCTGCCCGGCTGCGGCTTCGGCACCCTCGCCGGTGACGAGGTCTTCGATGATCAGTCCGCTTGCGGTGGTGATGGCTGGCATGTCTTTTCCTTGGTCGTTTTTTAATCGAGGCCGCATTATGCCTGTAGCTGGTTCAAGCAGGATGCCGGGTGATGAAATCCCGAGTGATCTGCGCGCAGCGGTCAGGATCGGTTGCCGCTACGTGGAAGGATTTACCCGGCAGCACGGTTAGTTCTGAGCCGGGAATCCGCCGTTGCCATTCTCCAGTTTCTTCCACCGTCGCAAGGTCGCTGTGTTCCGTGGTGATGACCAATGTCGGGCAGTGGATGCCTGGCATGTCGGTGGTGATGTCGGAGAAATTTAGGTCGCGCAGGAATCCAACTTCGGACGACACGGGCATGCGGCCCATGAAATTGATCCACCAGTCGATACCGGCGGCCGGGAAGTCCCTACCGAGCCGACTTGCCATGCTTCGACGAGCCCAGTGCTCTACCCCGTGTTCCTCTACTTCGCTAACACGCTGCTCGAGCGTATGTCGGTCGGTTCGTACCGGGGGCGGCGAACCGGCAATCGTCAGCGTTGCGATACGGTCGGCACGTCGTGCGGCGAATACCCGGCCAATCACGCCGCCGATCTTGGCGCCGACGAGATGGCAGCGGTCGATGCGCAGCGCATCCAGCAGTCGCGTGAAATCGTCGATGATGATTTCGAGGGACCATGAAAAATTTCGTGGCATCGGGGTTGACTCCCCGAATCCACGCATGTCTGGACGAATTACGCGATAGTGGCGCGCAAGGTGCGGCACCCATCCGTACCAGGCGAGGCCGCTTTCGCAGTTGCCGTGCAGCATCAACACCGCCTCGGTCTGTTGCCACGGATCCGTGAAATCATCAACCTTGTAGTGCATCAGCACATCAGTTGAAAGTTCCAGTGATGGCATCGCGCACCTACCTGATAGATCAGTCGAGCCTGATGCCAGCAGTCTTGACTACCTTCGCCCATTTCCGGGTTTCGACCTGAAGGAACTCGGCAAGTCGCGCCGATGTGCTGCCCACCGGCTCGGCGCCCTGCGACGACAGGCGTGTGGCAACATCGGGGATTTGCAGGGCGGCGGCAGTGTCAGCCTGCACTTTTCCGATGATCGCGGCGGGTGTCCCGGCCGGAGCCAGCAGCGCGTACCAGCCCGTCACGTCGAATCCCGGCAGGCCTGATTCTGCCATCGTCGGCAATTCAGGCATGGCTTGGGAGCGTTTCAGGCTTGTCGCTGCAATCACACGCAGCCGTTTGGCTTCAAGGTGTGGTTTGGCGGCAAGTATGTTGTTGAAAAAGGCTTGTACCTGACCGCTGATTAACTCTGTGTTGGCGGGGCCGGCGCCCTTGTATGGGATATGCACGATGTTTATCCCGGCCGCGCTCTTGAACAGTTCGAAACCCAGGTGAGGGCCACTGCCGTTGCCCGAGGATGCGTAGCTCATCTCGCCAGGACGTTTCTTGGCCAGGGTTATGAATTCGCTAACGGTTTTGGCCGGAACCGAGGGGTGGGTGGTCAGAATAAACGGGTACTGCGCCATCAGGGTGACTGGTGCAAAATCGGTTTCGCTGTTGTAGGGCAGTTTGGGATGCAGCGCCGGATTAATGGCCTGGGTCGCAATGACGACGACCAGCGTGTATCCATCGGGTTTTGATTTGGCCGCGATGTCGGTGCCAATGATGCCGTTAGCACCACCGCGGTTATCGATGATGACTTGCTGGCCCCATTTTTCTCCGAGTTTCTGAGCCACCGTTCGCGAAATGATGTCGGTGCCTCCGCCCGCGGGGTAGGGCACGATCATGCGCACTGCCCGGCTGGGATACTCTTGGGCGGCGGAAATGCTGGAAGCGAGCGTGGTCGAGATCGCAAATGCGCAGATCAGTAGGGAACTCAGTGTCTCTTTAGTTTTCATGGCAGGGGACTCCGTCGTGTAAGGCTATGAAATGCAGAAGGTGAGTGGCGCAGGTTGCCGGCGCAACGTGATGAACCATGTGGTAGCGCGTGGCGAGGTGGATTAGCCGGAAGCTGCGTAGTTTTTCGATCAACAGCTTTTCCTGCTCGGCGCTGGTTATTGGGCCGTCGGTGGGGAATAGGCCCAGCACTGGGGCGGCGATTTTTTCAAGGAAGGACGACGCGTTGGCTCCGTTGACCAGTCGTGCCATTGCCAGTTGCACATCGTTGCTGCTGCGCGCGAACTCCGCTTCGTACCACTCCAGTAATGCGGGATCCGTTTCCGGCGGAAAACGTGTGCTGCGGTTGGTGGCCTTCAGCCATGCGTCGCGCCCCATTTCCTTCATGGCATCAACGCGGGACTTGTGGCCCATCGAGTACTTCTCCTTCATCTTGTCGCTGATATATACCGGAGTAGACACCAGAGTCAGCGTGCGAACCCGGTGCGGATACATCGCGGCGAGTGCCATGCCGAGGATGCCGCCCATCGATTCGCCGCAGAAGTGCACCGAATCCGCACCGATTTGGTCGAGAACGGCAAGAATATCTCCAACCATGTTTTCCACGGTGACATCTCGTTCGAGATCGAAGTCGGCTCCGGATTGGCCGAGACCACGAGCGTCCGGCCGCACGATTTTGTAGAAGCGGCTGAGGTAAGGGATCCAGCTATACCAGAAGCGCGAGGAGCGGCCGTTCCCGTGCTGAAGCACGAGGTAAGGCGCGTTTCGCCAGGGGTCGGTGTAGTCGTCAACGACGTAGTGGATTTCGGGTTGGCCAGGACGTTTAACAATAGGCATGCGCTGCTCCGTCGTCAGTCGGTTTGGGGGAAATGGAAAAGCCTGCGCGGGGTTTCGCCGAGTATGATGCGCCGCTTTGTGGCATCAGGAATCCATTCCTCGAGCCAGCGCAGGCATTCGGCGTAAGAGCGCCCATTTTCGTTTTGCGTCCATGGCCAGTCGCTGCCCCAGAGCAGGCGTTCCGGACCGCCTTCCTCCAGCAGGAGTCGCGCGCAGTCGCGGGCAAGTCTGGTGCCGATTCGGTAGGGTGCCGACAGCTTGGCCCAAAGCTTGCCGCCGGTAAATCCGTTAAGCAAAGTTCTGAAGCCCGTGCAGTTAGTGCCGGCACTGGAATCCGGGCTGCCGAAGTGATCCACGACGATGTCGATACCTGTCTCGGCGATCGCCGGTAGCCAGCGCGCTAAGCGTGGACCTTCGCCGTAAATTTCGACATGCCAACCGAGCGCAGCGCACCGCTCGAATAATGCGCGGTATTCCGGTGAGCGTAAGTTGGGCACCGCGTCGTCAGGCTTGCGGAAGAAGTTCAGGCGGATGCCGGTGACATGCTGGTATGCCAAATCCTCAAGTTCGGCAGAGGTGATCTGTGGATCGACAATTACTGTGCCGCGTAAGCGACCCGCGGCGGCCCGCAGACCTGATAGCAGATGGGAATTGTCGGTGCCGAAGAAACTGGGCGCGGTCAGTACGCCATGGGTTATGCCGTGCGAGTCGAGTAGGTCAAGATAATCAGGCAGCAGGGCATCGTACTGCGGTGCGTGGCGGTGCCCCTGCGTCAGTGGGAGACCTCTGGCAAAAATGTGCGCGTGACTGTCCACGCGGCGTTCGGCAAACTGCATAAGCGGGCGCCGGAACGCGGAGGGCATGGCCCAGTCGTGCCGGCTGATTCAGCGATTTTCGGAAGGTTTCAGAATTCGGATAACAGGCGCGGCGGCGTAGTCGCAAGCCAAAGTCCACACTGTAACTTTGTGATTGGGTCTGGATTCAGGGATCCAGTGTCACGCCGGATTTTTTGATCACCGCCGCCCAGCGCTGGGTATCCTGCCTGACCAGTTTCTCGAGCTCGTCGGGCGAGCCGCTGGCGAGGTCGATGGCAACGGCGCCGAAGCGGGAGCGCATGTCGGGCATCTGCACGACGCGCGAGAGCTCGCTGCTGAGGCGCCCGATAATTGGTTGCGGCGTGCCCTTGCGCGTGGCGATGCTGAACCAGGTCGCGGCGTCGTAATCCCTGTAGCCCTGTTCGGCGACGGTCGGCAGGTCGGGCAGCGCGCTCATGCGCTTGCGCGACGTGACGGCGAGCCCGCGCAGGCGGCCGTCCCGGATGTACGGCAGGGCGGTGATCGGTGTGTCGAATTTGAGCTGGATAACGCCGGTCAGTTGGTCGGCCATGCTGGCTGACCCGCCCTTGTACGGCACATGCTGCATCCGGATGCCGGCCATGCTCATGAACAGCTCGCCCGCGATGTGCGTCAGGTTGCCGTTGCCGGAGGATGCGAAATTGAGCTTGTCGGGATTGGCCTTGGCATAGGCCACCAGGTCCTTCAGCGAACGGGCGGGCAGCGACGGGTGCACAGCGACCACCAGCGGGGAGATGCCGACCAGTCCGATGTGCGCGAAGTCACGTTCGACCTTGTAGGGCAGCGATTTGTAGAGCAGGGGGTTCATCACCAGCGCATTGAAGCCGCCCATGATCAGGGTATAGCCATCGGGCGCCGCGCCGGCCTGCAACTGATAGCCGATGATGGTGTTGGCACCCGGGCGGTTGTCGATGACCACGGTCTGGCCGATCGCGCTGCCCAGCCGTTCGCCGACTGCGCGTGCGAGCAGGTCGGTGGCGCCGCCCGCGGTGTAGGGCACGATCATGCGTACCGGGCGTGACGGCCAGTCCTGGGCCTGCAGCGCGGTTGTGGCGGAAAACAGCAGTGCCGCGATGGCGGTGTGAAGAATGGTGTTCGGCATGTTGGTCCTCGTGGTGTTGCGTGTTCAGGGGCAGCCCGCGGGCGGGCGGAATGCGTGGTACTCGCGTTCGAGCAGTTGTGCGAAGCGGATGGTCGAAAGATCGGCGTATTGCGGGCCGATGATCTGCACGCCGACCGGCAGCCCGTCGGCGGCGGTGGCGACCGGCGCCACGGTTGCCGGCAGCTGCGACACGCTGGCCATGCCCATCCAGTAGATCTGCGTGGTGTCCGGCTGCGGCCTGCCATCGACATCGATCACGCGCTCCCAGCGCTGGCCGGCGGGGTTCCGCGGAAAGGCCGTGCCCGCCGCAGCGGGGCACAGCAGCAGGTCGTAGCGGCGGAAAAAATCGGCCCAGGCCGCGCGCAAGCGGTGGCGTTCGTTGTTCAGGCGCAGCCAGTCGCGATGGAACAGCGTGTTGCCGCGTACCTGCTCGGCGCGGTAGCTGCGGTCGGCCGGGTCCAGTGCATCGCGTTCTTGCAGCAGTTTTGCGAATGACGCATCGTCATGTGCCCGCATCGAGGTGGCCGCGCGGCGCAGCAGCACATAAAGCCGGTCGTGCTCGGCAGGGTCGAAGGGCAGTGCGGGACTGAGGTCGATTTTCGCCTTTTGCCGGGCGAGAAACCCGGCAAGCGCGGTGAGGGCGTCGGAGACGGCGGCCGAGACCGGGGCGACCGTGGAACCGGTCAGCACGGCGATGCGCAGTCCCCTGAATGCCGAGTACGCAGGTGGCGGCAGTGAGAGCCGGAAGGCGCCGCGTTCCGCGCCGTCGGGGCCTGCGGTCAGCCGCAGCGCGAGTTCGAGGTCCTTCGCAGAGCGCGCCAGCGGTCCGAGCACCGACATGTCGGTTGCCGCCCAGGTTCCGGGCAGCGCATGGCCGCGCGTCGGCACGATGCCGTAGGTGCTCTTGTGGCCGTACACGCCGCAGTAGTGCGCCGGATTGCGGATCGACCCGCCGATGTCCGAGCCGTACTCCAGCGCGGTGATGCCCGCGGCGAGCGCCGCAGCGCCGCCGCCGCTGGAACCGCCGGGCGTGCGGCCCGTGTCCCAGGGATTGCAGGTGGTGCCGTACAGGGGGTTATGGGTCTGCCAGTCGGCAAGCAGCACCGGCACATTGCTCTTGCCCCAGATCACGGCGTCGGCGGCGCGCAGCCGCTCGACTACGGCCGAGTCGCGCTGCGCGATGTTGTTCTTCCGGTGCTCCAGTCCCCAGGTCGTCGGCAGGCCGGCGACATCGAAGGACTCCTTCACGGTCATCGGCACACCGGCAAGCGGGCCGGGACGTTCCCCGCGTTTGAGGGCGCGGTCGATCGCACGCGCCGCCTTGCGCGCGGCCGCGAGATCGGTGATCACGACGGCGTTGAGGCGGCCATGCAGCGCCTGCTGCCGTTCGAGCGCGGATTCCAGTGCGTCTGCGGCGCGAAGGCTGCCGTTGCGGATACGCCGCGCGATTGCCGCGGCCGGCAGGAAGTGCAGGGCTGTCACGGTTTTGCTGGCTGTTTCACGCGTTTTCGGTAATCCGGCGTTGCCAGCGTGACCCGTCCCCAGTCCACCGTGCTGGTGGTGCCCTCCAGGCTCACCCAGAGATCCTTCAGTTCCCATTCGGCGAATTTCGAGGGGAAACGCGAGCGCTGGCCGACGATTTTTTCGCTGCGCTGGCGCGTCGGTTCGCCATATTTGCGGGTCAGGTCTTCCAGCGCCGAACCCTGGCCCTGGATGCCCCAGGTGTTGACGTGGATGGCGACTATGATGCCCTTGGCCGTTTCGACCTGCAGTTCGCCGCGCGCCCAGGGCACGACCTTGGGCCGCGGATAATACACGCGATGTTCCTCGGTGCCCCAGGGCGTCTTCACTTTCTGAGCCGCGTTGTGGCAATGGCGGTCGGTCAGCGCATCCTGGTTGCGGGCGCAGGCCGGCAGGTCAAAATGCGTGCCGAGTTCAATGCCGAACAGCGCGTTGCGCGCTTCGGCGGCATGGATGGCGGCGGGGAGGCACAGCAAAACGGCGCAGAGCAGATGGCGGAATGATTTCATTGGCGGCATGATACGTGGCTTCGACGGGGCATCCAAACAGACAGCGGGGCGGACATTGGGTTCATGGCAGGTTTACATTGCACGTTGCGCCGACGGCACGCTGTACACCGGCATCGCGCGCGACGCCGGCCGGCGCATTGCCGAGCACAACGCCGGCAAGGCCGCGGGCGCGAACTATACCCGGGCGCGGCGTCCGGTGGTGCTGGTCTACAGCGAATCCGCGGAAAACCGGTCGGAGGCGAGCAAGCGCGAATACCGCATCAAGCAGCTGAGCCGCGCCGAGAAACTGGCGCTGGTGCTGGCCTCAGGCCCGCGCGCGGCCGGCGCTGAGCAGGATTAGCAGCAGCACCGCCGCCGCGCCCCAGCAGGCGGCCGGCAGGTAGACCAGCGCCTGCTGCAGGCCGGCATCCTGGTTGAGCTGGGTGGCGATCAGCAGGATGCGCAGCATCGCCGCAAAGGCGAGCATCGAGAACAGGCCGCCGGTGGCAAAACCTTCACGTCCAGTGCGCCCCAGCAGCATTGCCGCGCCGAAGGCGCCGAACATCACCGCGGCCCAGGCTGCGCCGGCGGCGACCTGTGCTGCGACCAGCGTTGCCAGTGAGGAGGCCTGGGTGGCGTAGAGCACTGCCACTGCGCCGGCCAGCATGCCGGTGGCCAGTATCCGGAAGTCCCCGTAACGACGGATCAGCAGGGTCAGCGGCAGCATGGCCAGGTTGAAGCCCACCCAGAATGCCGGCATCAGCTGGCCCAGTTGCTCCGCCGGCACGAAGCGCAGGTACTGCGGCGCCGAGGACAGCGAAAAATGGACCTGGAAACCGAGCGCGGCGAGCGCGACCACGGCGAGGAATCCGGCAATCGGCAACGGCTTGTGTGCCGGCTGTTCCGCGGCCGGTGCGGCGGCGGCGAGGCTGCGTTCGGCCCAGCCCAGCGCCCAGGCGGCAATGGCCACTGAAACCGAGGCGAGCGCAAACGGCAGTCGCGCATCGACGTCGCGCAGCGCGATGGTCAGGTACGGCGCAATCGCGCCGGCAATGCCGAAGCCGAACAGCCACATCCCTGAAATCACCGGCCGCGCGCCGGATGCCGCGTATTTGCCGATCAGCATCAGCGGCGGGGCGCGCAGTGCCGAGGAGGTCACGGTCCACAGGAAAGTCAGCACGAGGAACAGCAGCGGACTGGCCAGTGGCGCGGCGAAGGGCAGCAGCAGGAAGGCCAGCGCTGAGATCAGCGTCACCAGTGCCAGCCGCGGGCCGAGGCGGCCGACGACGCGCGACATGCGGTCGGCGCGCGCGCCCATCAGCCAGTCGGCGATGACAAAAACCAGCTGGTCGGCGACCAGGATCCACAGGATCCATGATTTCGGGATGCCGGCTTCAGCAGCCAGCCGCGGCAGGAAAATGATGTACACCGTCCACGTCAGCGTGAACAGCAACTGGAGCAGCGCGAAGTAGACGCCGATGCGCGGCGTGAGCGGATTCATGGCGGCTGGCGCAGTTTGACCAAGCGCGCCCCGGCGGTCAATCGCGGGCTGCCGTGCCGGGCCGCCTTGTTAAACTCGGCACAGCACAACAAGCCTATTGCCGGAGACCTCATGGATGACATCAACAAGGCCGCCACCGACGTGTTCGCCGCGGCGCGCACGCGGCGCTCGATCCGCGCCTACCGGACCGACCCGGTGCCGCCGCAGCTGCTGCGCGAAATCGTCGAACTCGGACGCCATGCGCCCAGCGGCTCCAACATCCAGCCCTGGCAGGTGCATGTGCTGACCGGTGCGACGCTGCGGCGCGTTGGCCGGGCCATACAGACGGCTTTCCTCAACGACGAGCCGGGGCACCAGCGCGACTATGACTATTACACCGACCCGGTGTTCGAACCTTATCTCGCGCGGCGCCGCGCCTGCGGCTGGGGGCTCTACGGCACGCTGGGCATCGGCAAGGGCGACCATGAGAAGTCGAAGGCGTACCGTGCGCAGAACTATGTGTTCTTCGGTGCTCCGGCGGGACTGATATTCACGATCGACCGCAAGCTGGAGAAGGGCAGCTGGCTCGATTACGGCATGTTTTTGCAGACGCTGATGCTGGCGGCGCGCGCGAAGGGCCTGCATACCTGTGCCGAGGCCTCGATTGCCAGTTATCCGGACATCGTGCGCCGCGAACTCGGACTCGGCGACGATCGTGTGGTGATCTGCGGCATGGCGATGGGTTATGCCGATGGTGATGCAGTGGTCAACCGCTTTCAACCGGAACGTATCGCACTGGAGGAATACGCGACTTTCCTGGATTAAAAAATATCAATAAAAACAAATACTTATGAATCAAGGGTAAAACACGCGCCGGCCGGAGCGGGGCGGCAGGATCTGCAGGTGGCACCATCCGGGCGTCGCGTCCGGGTGTTCCAGCCACAGCTGCAGTTCCTCGAGCACGGCGAGGTGGGTCATGCACCATTCATCCAGCCGGCCGTCGCGATCCTCGAGGTCGATGGCCTGGCAGCTCAGGTGTTTGCTGCCTTTTGCGGCGCCGGGCACCGCGGCGTTGACTGCCGCCGGGCGCCAGCCCGAACTGACTTTGCGCGCGAGTCCCGCAAGCCGCAGCAGGCGGTTGACGCGGCGCAGGGTTTCCCGCGCATTGGCGCGCAGCTCCCGGGTGAGTTCTTCGCGATGCGGTTTGTCCCGCCCCATGTAGTAGTCGGCGAGTTTCAGCGGCGGTGCGGATTTGCGGGCGGGCATGGTGCGCAAGATTACCCGATTTGCCGCGCCGCGCTTACACTAGGGGCTTGGCAATCACGGTTCACAGGGGACAAGGGAACATGGCGGACAATGTCGGCACGCGCGCGGGCGATGTTTACGGCTTCGACGCGTTTTCGCCGCAGCAGATTGCCGATCGCGTGCAGAACGTCGGTGTGGTCAAGGCGCGGCTGCCGTTGCTGTCGATGGTGATGCTGGGTGTTCTGGCCGGTGCCTTCATCGGGCTCGGCGCGCTCTATTACACGCTGGTGATCAGTGATGCGGGCCTGTCCTTCGCCACCGGCCGCGTGCTCGGCGCCGTGTGTTTTTCGCTGGGACTGCTGCTGGTGGTGGTGGCCGGCGCCGAACTGTTCACCGGCAACAACCTGCTGGCGATGGCCTGGGCCGACGGCAAGGTCAGCACGGGCGAGGTGCTGCGCAACTGGGCGGTGGTCTGCGTCGCCAATTTCATCGGCGCCGCAGGCCTCGCGCTGCTGGTGTACTGGTCCGGCCATGCCGGCCTCAACAACGGCGCAATCGCCGAAGCCTACCTGAAAATCGCCGCGGCCAAGAGCACGATGCCGCTGTCCGAGCTGTTTTTCCGAGGCGTGCTGTGCAACGTGCTGGTGTGCATGGCGGTGTGGATGGTGCTCGCGGGGCGCAGCGTCGTCGACAAGTTCATCGCCATCGTGCTGCCGATTTCCGCCTTCGTCGCCGCCGGCTTCGAGCACTCGATCGCCAACATGTATTTCTTTCCGCTGGCGCTGCTGCTGAAGGACAGCGGCATTGCGCTGCCCGCCGGTGCGGACGTCATCACGGTCTACGCGATGTTCCGCAACCTGGTGCCGGTGATCGCCGGCAACATCGTCGGCGGCAGCGTGCTGGTGGCGCTGGTGTATTACGTCATCTACCGCAGGCCGGCAGTTCAGTGACGGATCTGCTGATCCACGCCACGCTGACCGTCAGTGGCGAGCGCGCGCAGTTGCCGGCCGTCGAGGCTCGGATCGCGACACTGCTGGCCGCAGAGGCCAGCTCCGGCGAGTTCGAGGCGCACCATGGCGATGACGCGCTGGCCTATGATTTCAAGGTGCGCGGCGGCATTCCTTTCCCCGCCTTCGCCGCCGCGTCCCAGGAATTTCCGGGTGTCACCATCATCGCCGAATGGGTCAATATCGCGGCCGGTCGGAAGGGGCGCGCCTGCCTCAGTCAAGGCAGCATCACGGAGCATGGCGAGGAGGCCATCGGCACCGTGGCCGGCGAGGCACCGAACCGTTATCTCGACGCCGCCGCCGATGGCACGATCCGTCTCGCCTTTGCGGTGCTGCGGCGCGGTTCCGGCGAATGGGCGGGATATGTGCTGAACCACCAGCGCGATGCGC
>JAEYXO010000132.1 GCA_023431245.1 Pseudomonadota bacterium
CGGGTCCAGTCGGTGCCCCAGAGACAGCGCTCGAAACCCCAGGCATCGAACACGCGGGCCAGCGGGTCCCAGATGTCCGGGTAGGGATAGGGTTCCTTCGACAGCGTGCAGGCGCCGCTGACCTTGATCACCAGATTGTCGCGCTTCGCCAGGTCCAGCACCTTGGGCAGGTCGACCCAGGGCTCCGCGGCCCGCGCCGAGGGCTCATGCGGCTGCAGGATGCCGAGGTGGTCGAGGATGAAGCGCGTTCCGGGATGGCGGTCGATCAGCGCGGCACCCGCATCGAGATTGCCCCAGCACAGGATGTTGACCGGAAAGCCGTGGCGCGCCGCGGCACGCAGCATGCGATCGAGCCCGGCATGTCCGACACGGTGCGGCGAGTCGGGTTTCATCAGCGCGCGGATGCCGACCGTGCCCGGCGTCTTTTTCCACTCGGCGACCACATCCTCCACCGCCGGATCGTCCGGGTCGACCGGTTTGACCAGTCCGAACTTGCCGGGGTGCGCCCGCTGCACCTCGACCGCGTAACTTGCGTCGTAGCCGTACATCGAGAACGATGAAATGAAGATCGCGCCGTCGACGCCGACCCGGTCCATCGCCGCAACCATCTCGTCGCCGGTGGCGGAAGGCGGCCAGTTGGGCGTCGTGCGCCAGGGACGTTGCGGGGTGTTGGCCTCGTAGGCGTGGATCTGCGAATCGATGATCATGGTTCCTGACTCCCTTGCTTTGAAATGCGGCAGCGCTTAGATGCAGCCCAGCGCCACCATCGCCTTGGCCACCCGGATGAATCCGGCGACGTTGGCACCGACGACATAATTGCCGGGGACGCCGTACTCCTCCGCGGTTTCGTAGGTGCTGGCGTGGATCTTGGTCATGATCTCGTCGAGCTTGCGCTCGGTGAACTCGAAGCTCCAGGAATCGCGGCTCGCGTTCTGCTGCATCTCCAGCGCCGAGGTGGCGACACCGCCCGCATTGGCGGCCTTGCCCGGGCCGTAGGCGATGCCGGCATCGAGGAACACCTTTACGCCTTCCGGCGTGGTCGGCATGTTCGCGCCCTCGCCCACCGCGATGCAGCCGTTGTCGACCAGCTGGCGCGCGTCGTCGCCGCTGATCTCGTTCTGCGTCGCCGAAGGCATCGCGACCTGGCAGGGAATTTTCCAGATGTTGCCGCCGGCAAGGTATTTCGCGTCCTTGTGATAATTCATGTAATCCGCGATGCGCCGGCGCTCGACTTCCTTGAGCCGCTTGACGAGCTCGAGGTCGATGCCCTTCTCGTGGACGATCACGCCGTTGGAGTCCGAGCAGGCGACCACTTTCGCGCCGAGCTCGCCGAGCTTCTCGATGGTGTAGATCGCGACATTGCCGGATCCGGACACGACGCAGGTCTTGCCCTCCAGCGATTCCTTGCGCATTTTCAGCATCTCGCGCACGAAGTAGACGGCGCCATACCCGGTGGCTTCGGTGCGCACCAGCGAGCCGCCCCAGCTGACGCCCTTGCCGGTCAGCACGGTGGATTCGTAGCGGTTGGTGATCCGCTTGTACTGGCCGAACAGGTAGCCCAGCTCGCGGCCGCCGACGCCGATGTCGCCGGCGGGCACATCGGTGTGCTCGCCGAGGTGGCGGTAGAGCTCGGTCATGAAGCTCTGGCAGAAACGCATGATCTCGTTGTCCGAGCGGCCCTTGGGGTCGAAATCGGAGCCGCCCTTGGCGCCGCCGATCGGCAGCCCGGTCAGCGCATTCTTGAACACCTGTTCGAAACCGAGGAACTTGATGATGCCGAGGTAGACCGAGGGATGAAAACGCAAGCCGCCCTTGTAGACGCCCAGCGCGCTGTTGAACTCGACGCGGAAGCCGCGGTTGGTGTGGATCTCGCCACTGTCGTCCTGCCACGGCACCCTGAAAATGATCTGCCGCTCGGGTTCGCTGACCCGTTCGATGATTTTCAGCTCCGCGAATTCGGGGTGCTTGACCAGCACCGGACCGAGGGACTCGAGCACCTCCTTGACCGCCTGGTGAAACTCGGTCTCGCCCGGATTGCGGGCCCTGATCCGCTGGTAAATCGCCTCGACCTTATCAACCATTGCACTGCTCACGCTGACTCCTTCACAAAATCGCTGCTGCATTCACATGAAAAAACGCCCTGCCGGCGGTCAGCGCACACCCAGCAGCTGCACTTCAAACACCAGCGTCGCGTTCGGCGGGATGACACCGCCCGCGCCGCGCGCGCCGTAGGCGATCGCCGGCGGACAGGTCAGGCGCGCTGCGCCGCCGACCTTCATCATGCCCACGCCTTCGGTCCAGCACTTGATCACGCCATTGAGCGGGAACTCGATCGGCTCGCCGCGGCTGAAGGAGCTGTCGAATTCCTTGCCGTTCGGGAACATGCCGCGGTAATGCACTTTCACCGTCGAGGCCGGCGAGGGCTGCGTGCCCCTGCCTTCCTTGACCATCTCGATCACCAGTCCGCTGGGCATCACCTTCGCGCCCGGCGCCTTGGCCGCCGCCGCGAGCGCGGGATCGGGTTTGCCCTGGGCCAGGGCCGGAAACTGGAAGACGAGGCCGGCGGCGCCGGCAAGAAGGCATTTGAGGATTGCGGACATCATGGATGGAAACCTTTCCGGTAAAACGCGTTTCAGGATTTTTTCGGGATCACGATCTGGGTCTGGGTGACAATCGCGACGCGCGTGCCGTCGAGGTTGCTGATCGTCGTCTGCCAGACCATGGTGCTGCGGCCGATGTGCAGCGGCAGCGCGGTTGCCGCCAGCGCATCACCCTCGCCTGCGGCGAAAAAATTGGTTTTCGATTCCAGCGTCGTCGTGCGGCAGCCTTCAGGCAGATTGGCCAGTGTGCCCATCGCGCCGAGCAGGTCGGCAAAGGCCATCAGCACGCCGCCGTTGATGCGGCCGCTGCGGTTGATGTGATCGGCGGTGACGCGCATCTCGGCGTCGATGCGCTTTTTCGACAGCTTGCGCAGGCGGATGCCCAGCGCGCGGCCCATGCCCACCGACAGCGACTGCTCGATCATCGCGCGGTTGGCCTGCGGCAGCGTATTGGACGGCAGCTTCACGCCGGTTCTGGCGGGAGTCGATCTGCCCGGGGATTTTGTACTGACGCTCACTGCATGGCTTTCATTGAAATCAATATAAGTATTTGATTATAAACAATATTTTATTTCCGACCCGGACCAGCCTGCAACGCGGCGCTCAACTCCGGTAATCCGGATAGAGTTTTTCCACCAGCGCAAGGCTCGCCACCCAGTCGCGGCTGTCGGAGTCATAGACGCCGGTGCGCCCGAACTTCGCCGCGCGCGCCGCACAGACCGCGGCATCCGGCAGGATCAGCGGACCGCCGCCGGCCAGCGCGCCGACCTGCGCACGACAGGCCAGTTCGAAGAAGTGGTGATAGATATAGGCCTCGGGCAGCGTCGTGCCGCAGACCAGCACCCCGTGGTTCTCCAGCAGCGCGACCCATTTGTCGCCCAAGGCGGCGGCGAGCCGGTCAGCGCCCTCGCGCGTGGTGTCATCGACCTCGTTGGGGTAACGCGCGACGCGCCCGTAGAAGCGCATCGCCTGCTGGGTCAGCGGCAGCAGCCCCTGCTGCTGCGCCGACACCGCGAGGTTGGCCGGCGTGTGGGTGTGCACCGCGGCGTGGATGTCGGGCCGCGCCTTGAGCACGGCCGCGTGCAGGTTGTAGGCGGCTGGACTCGCCTTGAAGGCCGAGGTCCCGACCTGCCGACCGTCGAGGTCGTACTTCACCAGGTTGGAGGCGGTCACCTGTTCCATCAGCAGGTTGTCGGCCTTGACCAGGAAATGCTCCGGCTCGCCGGGCACGCGCAGCGAAATGTGGTTGTAGGTGAGGTCGGCGAACATGAAATGCCCGACCAGCCGGTGCGCCGCCGCCAGCTCGCAGCGCGCCTGCCACTCGGCGGCGCTGCTGCGCGAGCGCGCGGACCGCGGCCGCGCGGTGCGGGTGACGGTGTGTTTCTGCTTGGCGCGGGCGACCATGGCTTGTCTGTC
>JAEYXO010000228.1 GCA_023431245.1 Pseudomonadota bacterium
GTGCACGACGATGCCGCCGGCAACGTCGCCCATGAATTCGCCTTCGAGCGCGGCAATGTCGACGAGGGTTTCAAGGCCTCGGACGTCGTCGTCGAAGGCACTTGGGATTCGATCCGCCAGTGGCATTCCTCACTGGAGACCATCGGCTGCGTCGCGCACTGGAGCAACAACCGCGTGTCGATGTGGTGCAACACTCAGACGCCTTTCCTCGCCCGCGGCCGCTACTCGGTGGCGCTGGGGGTGCCGGAGTCGCAGGTGCGGGTGATCCAGACGGAGGTCGGCGGCGGCTTCGGCGGCAAGTCCGGCGACGACAACGCGTCGGTGATCGCGGCGATCCTCGCGCGCAAGGCCGGGCGGCCGGTGAAGCTGATCCACACCCGCGAAGAGGAATTCCTCGCCAGCCACCCGCGCATGCCCATGCGCTACTGGGTCCGCCTCGGTTTCTCGAAGGCCGGCAAGGTGCTGGCCAAGGAAATCCGCATGTGGGCGGACAACGGCGCCTACACCGGCAAGTCGCAGGCCATTCTCGGCGCGGCGACGGTGCGCCACGACGCGCTCTACAAGTATCCGAACGCCCGCGCCAAATCGACGCTGCTCTACACCAACCTCGTGCCGACCGGCGCCTTCCGCGGCTTCGGCAATCCTTCCGCCGACTGGGCCATGGAACAGGCCTGGGACCTCGCCGCTGAAAAACTCGGCATCGACGTTGTCGACCTGCTGCGGATGAACGCAGTGGAGGAAGGCGACGTCTCACCGCACAACCACAAGATCACCAGCGGCGAGCTGCGCCAATGCATCGACAAGGCTGCGGACCTGATCCAGTGGAAAGCCAAGCGCAAAACGAAAAAGGACGGCCACGGCCTCGGCATGGGCTGCAGCATCCACGTCAACGGCCGCCGCAGTTTCGGCGACTGGGACGGCAGCTCGGCCATCGTGCGCATCAACGAGGACGGCCGCGCCACGATCATCACCGGCGAAGGCGAGATCGGCCAGGGTACCTACACCGTGCTGAAGCAGATCGCCGCCGAGGAACTGGGCCTGCCCTACGAAGACGTCGACATCACCCGCCCCGACACCGATGTGCATGCCCATTCGCTGGGCGCGCTGGCCAGCCGCGTGACCTATGTCGCCGGCAATGCGGTCAAGCGTGCTGCGGCCGAAGCGCACAAACAATTGATGGCCGCGGCCTCGGAGCAGTTCAAAAAGCCGGTCGAGGAACTCACCATCATCAACGGCCAGATCGGCCCGAAGAATGGCGCCGAATCCGAATTCAAGCCGGTCAGCGCCGTGGTCCGCGCCAACATCTACAAGCGCGGCGGTGAAGCCATCGTCGGCGTCGGCAACTGGGACAACCCCTCGGAGTTCCCGGACCACAGCCGTTTCGGCAACGAATCCGGCGCCTACAACTTTGCCGCGCAGGCGGCCGAGGTAGAGGTCGACCGCGGCACCGGCGAAGTGAAGCTGAAGGAAATCTCCGCCGTCGTCGATTGCGGCACGGTGATCCATCCCGCCGCGGCCCAGGGCCAGGTCGAGGGCGCCGTGGTGCAGGGCATCGGCCTCGCCATGATCGAATACTTCGACTGGCACCAGGGCACGCCCACCGATCCGCAGTACATCGATTACCCGCTGCCCTCGGCCGATTTCATCCCGAAGCTGCATGTCGGTTTCGCCGATTCCTACGAACCCTCCGGCCCCTTCGGTGCGAAGGGTCTCGGCGAGATCGGTCTCGACGCGATTCCGGCGGCGATCGCCAACGCGATTGCCGATGCCGTCGGCGTGCGCATCCACGAACTGCCGATCACCGCGGAGAAAATCCACCGCGCGCTGCACCCGGAACTCTATGCCGATGAACAGAAAACGCCGCCGCAGCCACCCAAGGGCGGCGTGTGGTCGCGGCTGGTCACCGGCAAACCTTCGGGCACGCGGCCCTTCAAGCCGGAGCTGCTGGTACCGAAATCGCTGGACGAGGCCCTGCAGCGTTATGCCGAAGGCGACACCGCGATCGTCTCCGGCGGCATGTCGCACGCGATCCGCCGCGAACGCACCGGCTACCCGCAGGCCAAGCGCCTGCTGGTCGTCGGCAAGCTGCCGGAATTGCTTAAAATAGTCAATAAAAACAATAGCTTACATATAGGCTCCGCAGTCAACCAGCAGACCATCATCGAACTGCCGCAACTGCGCGAGCAGTACACGGTGCTCGCCGAAGCGCTGGATGCCGCGGGTCACACCCGCGTGCGGCGCATGACCACGGTCGGCGGCAGCGTCGGCCCGCTGATCGGCGGTTTCGACATGCCGGTGGCGCTGCTCGCGCTGAACGCGCGCGTGGTCACTGCAACCGTGAAAGGACAGCGCAGCTATCTGCTGGCCGAAGCCTTCGACAAGCGCTTCGCCAAGGACGAAATGCTCGTCGCCGTGGAAATCGACGCCCTGCCCGCGCGCAGCGGTTCGGCCTTCCACAAGTTCCTGCCGCGCGGCGTCATGGAAACCCCGACGGCGAATGCCGGCGCGGTGGTCACGCTCGATGCGTCGGGAAAATGCACGGCCGCAAGGCTGGTTGTCGGCGCGGTGGGTTTCAAGCCACTGATCGCCGACCTGTCGGCCCTGACCGGCAAAGCCTTCGACGAGGCCGCAATCCGCGCCGCGGTGAAACCGCTGCGCGACCTCGCACAGCCGCTGGCCAACGTGCGCGGCTCGGCAATGTACAAGCGCAACATGGCCGTGGAAATCGGTGCACGCACGCTGATCCGCGCCTGGCAGCGTGCCGCGCAGCAAAAATGAATCTTCAGACAGGACATACCGCAATGACTTCAAGCTTCAAGACTTCCGACGGCTGCAACATCTCTTACACCCTGCACAACAACGCCGGCGCCGCCGCGCCGCGCGTGGCCCTGGTGCATTCCCTGGCACTGGACCGCAGCATCTGGAACGGCGTGGTGCAGGCGCTGGCGAAGGAGGCCCAGGTGCTGGTCTGGGACTGCCGCGGCCATGGCCAATCCGGCCAGCCGGTCATGACCTACACGCCTCAGCTCTTTGCGCGCGACCTCGCCGAACTGATGGACCACGTCAAATGGCCCTCGGCCATCGTCGGCGGCTGCTCGATGGGCGGAATGGTGGCGCAGGCTTTTGTCATTGATTACCCGAAACGCGCGAACGGCCTCGTGCTGATCGACACCACCGCCTGGTACGGTGCCGACGCACCCAAGGTCTGGCGCGAGCGCGGCGCCACCGGCAAGGAAAAGGGCATGGCCGCGCTGGTCGAGTTCCAGACCGGCCGCTGGTTCGGTGATTCTTTCCGCGCGAACGAAAAAGCCACCGTCGACCAGCTGGTCAAGGTCTTCCTCGACAACAACGTCGATTGTTATGTGAAGACCTGCGAAATGCTGGGTGACGGCGATCTGCGTGCCGGACTCGCCACCATCAAGGTGCCAACCGCAGTCGTGGTCGGCGAAGAGGACTATGCAACACCGGTGGCCATGGCCGAGGCCCTGCATAAGGCCATCGCCGGCTCGACGTTGACGGTGATTCCCGGCGGCCGCCACATCACGCCGACCGAAAAGCCGCAGGACATCGCCGCGCGCATCCGCGAAGTCATCGCGAAGGCGAAATAAGCAATGACCAAGCCGCGCTGCCTCGACATCCATGCCCTCCACGTCGGCCAGCCGCTGGTCGAGCGCTTCATTGCCGAGGGCGAAATACACGGCGTAAAAATCGTCAAGGGCGAGGATGGCGCGACGCGCATCAGCGTCGGCGGACGCCTGACCGGCATGCCGCTGATCCCGCCGCTGAATGATGAAGCCGCGCGGCTGAAATGGATGGACGAGGCCGGCATCG
>JAEYXO010000229.1 GCA_023431245.1 Pseudomonadota bacterium
CTTCTGCAGCGCCGGCACCTGGGGCGCGAGTTTCTGCAGCAGTTGCTCGTAGAGCAGCTTTTCGCGGGACAGCGCGCGTTCCTGCGCCGACAGCGCCTTGTCCTCGAAGGTCTTCAGCTCCGGCGTGATGTAGCGCTCGGCGTTCTTCAGCGTCTGGCGGCGGCGGTAATCGTCGGGCACCTTGTCTGACTGCGCGCGCGTGACCTCGATGTAGAAGCCGTGCACGCGGTTGAATTCGACTTTCAGCGTCGTGATGCCGGTGCGCGCGCGTTCGCGTGTTTCCAGTTCCGCGAGGAAGGCACCGCAGTTGTCCTGGATGCCGCGCAGTTCGTCGAGTTCGGCGTCGTAGCCGTCGGCGATGACGCCGCCTTCGCGGATCACCGAGGCCGGTTCGGCTTTGATCGCCGCGGCCAGCAGCGCGGCCAGTTCCGGCTGCGGGGCAAGATCCGCGGCCAGCGCCTGCAGCTGCTCCGCCGCAGCATCGCTCAGTGCCTGAGCCAGTTCCGGCAGGCGTTGCAGCGATGCGCGCAGCCCCGACAGGTCGCGCGGACGCGCGCTGGCCAGCGCGATGCGCGCGGCAATGCGTTCGACATCGGCGAAGTGTTTCAGAACGCTGCGCAGCGCGGCATGACGGTCGTCCTCCAGCAGTCCGGCGACCGCCCGGTGCATCGCCTGCACCTGCGCGCGGTCGGTAAGCGGATGATGCAGCGCGTGGCGCAGCCGGCGGCTGCCCATGCCGGTGGCGCAGGTATCGAGCAGCGACAGCAGCGTGGGTGCCGGCTCGCCGCGGATGGTCTCGCTGATTTCGAGATTGCGCCGCGTCGCCGGATCCATGCGCAGGAAGCTGCCCTCGGTCTCGACGTTCAGTGCGCGGATATGGGCAATCGCCGTGCCCTGGGTTGACTTGGCATAGTCGAACAGCGCGCCGGCGGCCGCCACGGCCGCAGCCATGTCCTGCGCGCCGAAGCCGCCGAGATCCTGGGTGCCGAACTGCGCGCAGAGCGTGCGGCGTGCGCTGTCGGCATCAAAACGCCAGGGCGGGAGGCGGCGCAGCGCGGTACCATCGCCCGCCTCAAGGGCCGCGCCTTCGGCGAGCAGGATTTCCGCGGGGCGCAGGCGTTCGATTTCAGCGGCAAAACTGGCCGGCGCCGTTTCCATGACGCAAAAACGTCCGGAGGCCAGCGACAGCCAGGCGAGTCCCAGCGTGTTGCCGGCGCGGTGTGCGGCGAGCAGCAGGTTCTCGCTTTTCTCGTCGAGCAATGCCGATTCGGTCAGTGTGCCCGGGGTGACGATGCGCACCACCTTGCGTTCCACCGGCCCCTTCGACGTTGCGGGATCGCCGATCTGCTCGCAGATGGCCACCGACTCGCCGAGTTTCACCAGTTTCGCCAGGTACTGGTCCACGGCATGGAAGGGCACGCCGGCCATCTTGATCGGCGTGCCCGCGGACTCGCCGCGGGAGGTCAGCGTGATGTCGAGCAACCGTGCCGCCTTTTCGGCATCCCCGAAGAACAGCTCGTAGAAATCACCCATGCGGTAGAACACCAGCAGATCCGGATGCTCGGACTTGATCCGGAGATACTGCTGCATCATCGGGGTGTGGGCGGCAAACGGGGTTTCCGGTTTCATGCGGCTATTTTACGAGATGGCGCGAGTTGTCCGGTGCAACTGTTCAGGACAAGAGTGCTCCCGGGCCCGGGATGGCGCCTTGTCCGCCGCCGCGGGGTGGCTGTGCGCATGCGATGGAGTCGGACCGTCCGCAATTTTGCCGAAGCATCAAATTGTTCTGAGATAACATGTTCACGAACATGGCCGGATCATTCCGGCGGCCGCGCCGAACGCGGGGCGAACGCGGGGCATACGCAGGGGAGTTACAGCCAGCATGCAGGGTTACGGTGACAGCGGTGCGCCGGTTTGCCGGGGTCAGGGCCTGCCTGCGGGCGTGGCCGACGTGTGCGCCGCATGAGCCTCCAATCACCGCTGCGCGTACTCGCCATTGCTGTCGGCCTGCTCACTGCCTTCGCGGCGGGCCTGCTGTGGTGGCAGGTCGACCGTGCGCAGCATCAGCTGCGCACCCAGATCCTGGCACAGGCCGAGCAGCGCAGCCTGCAACTGGCCGATGCCATGGGCGGCCAGGTGGCCGGTTTGTTCTCGAATGCCGACCAGTCGCTGCAGCATTTGAGACGGGTGTGGGTCGAGGACCGCGGGCGTTTTGACGCCGCCGTCCGCGCCGCGCTGGGCTCTTTTCCTGAGGGTTCAGTTAGTCATTTTTCGGTAATCGGGGCCGACGGTTATCTGGCTTACAGCAGTCGGGGTGGCGACAGCCGGATGTATGCCGGAGACCGCGATCATTTCAAGGCCCTGAGTGCAGGAGGCGACCGCTTGGTGATCGGCAAACCGGTGCTGTCGCGCATTTCGGGCGAATGGGCTTTTGTCATCGGACGTCCGATCCTGGTTGACGGGCATTTCCAGGGTTCCGTCCAACTGCTGGTGTCCTCGGATTACCTGGCGGCGAGGCTGGCCCGGCTGGAACTGTCGCCAAGAGACGTGGTGGCGCTGGCCTATGCCGACGACGGTACCTTCATGGCGCGCAGCCGCGACAACCGCAAGGCCATGGGCAGCGGTGTGCCGAAGGACCGGCCGTTCCTGAAGCCCGATGCCCCGGATTCCGGCATATTCCGCGTGGCCGGCCTGCTCGACGGCACGGAACGTACCTATGGCTGGCGGCTGGTGCGCGACTATGGCCTCGTCGTGGCGATAGGTCTCGACGACGAGGCGGTGTTTGCGCCGCTCGCTTCCGGATTGTCGGTGACGCGCGGCGTCAGCGCCGGCCTGGCGGCCTTGCTGGTGCTGGTCGGCGTGGCGGTCATTGTCCTGCTGTTCCGCCTTGCCGGGAAACAGCAACAGCTCGCCGACAGCGAGGCGACCCTGCGCCTGGTGGTCGACAACGTGCCGATGAGGATCGCCTTCTACGATGCCGACCTGAACTGCCGCTTTTCCAACCGGGCCTATGCCGAGTTCCGCGGGTTGCCGCCTTCGGCCGTGATCGGAAAACCCATCGAGGAGATCATTTCCGGCGACAGCTGGCGGGAATTCCGTGCCCATCTGCCCCGACTGCGTTCCGGCGAGACGGCCAGGTACCGCGCCTGCCGTACGGATGCGGACGGCAGGTCGGTGTTTCTCGATGTGGCGCTGGTGCCTTACCTGCCCGCCGGCGGCAGCATGCAGGGCATTTTTGTGCTGCTCCATGACATCACTGAACAGGCGAAGGCGGAGGAGCAGTTGCGTGCCAGCGAGGCGCGGTTCCGCAGCCTGACCGAGCTGTCCTCAGACTGGTACTGGGAGCAGGACGAACAATTGCGGTTCAGGGATATCGGGGATGCCGGACTGCGGATCGATCTGCATGCGCGCAATCCGGTCGGCAAGGCGCGCTGGGAGCTGGAAGACACCAACCTGGGTCCCGCGCAATGGGCGGAACACCGCGCGATGCTGGAGCGGCACGAGTCGTTCCGCGATTTCGAGTTCATGCGTGTCGCGGCCGACGGCACCCAGCGCTGGGTATGCGTCAGCGGCGAACCGATGTTCAACGAGCGCGGTGAATTCACCGGTTACCGGGGGGTGGGCAAGGACATCACGGAGGCGCGCCTGGCGGACGAGGCGCGCCGCACCAGCGAGGAGCGCCTGCGCGCGACGCTCGACAACACGCCCGGCGTGGCCGTGCAGTGGTTTGACCGCGAGGGCCGGGTGCTCTACTGGAATCCCGCTTCGGAACGGCTCTACGGCATAGCGGCGGCGCAGGCGGTCGGCAGAACCATGCTGGAGCTGCTGCACACGCCGGAGCAGTACCGCGGATTCGTGGAGATGATCGCGGGCATCGAGGCGAGCGGCGCGCCGGTCGGTCCGGAGGAGATCGAAATCCGCAGCATCAACGGTGTCGAGGCCACGGTGCTGTACACGATGTTCAAGCTTCCCGGCGCGCCGGAGAATCCGGTGTTTGTGTGCATGGATGTTGACGTTTCGGAGCGCAAACGTGCCGAGCAGGCGCTGCGCGGCAGCGAGGCGCGGTTCCGCTCGGTGTTCGAGCAGGCAGCCGTGGGCATGACGCTGCGTGCGCTGGATGACCGCTGGATCGCGATCAATGAGGTGTTTGCGAGGATGCTGGGATACAGCATGGAGGAACTGCACGCCGGGGCGCGCATCAACCATCCGGAAGATCATGAGGCTGCGGTGATGCGCCGGCTTGCGATGTCGCGCGGGGAGGTCGAGTCCTACCAGCACGAGAAACGTTATGTTGCGAAGGACGGTCGCGTGATCTGGGTCGATTTCTGGGCCTCGGTGGTGCGTGACGAGGAGCGCCGTCCGGTGATGCGGCTGGCGGTGGTGCAGGACATCACCGCGAGAAAACGCGCCGAGGAGGAGCTGCGCGTGCTCAATGCCGAACTGGAACAGCGGGTGGCGGCACGCACGGCGGAACTCGCCGCGGCGAATCGTGAACTGGAGACTTTTGCCTATTCGGTATCCCACGACCTGAAGGCTCCGCTGCGCGGCATCGACGGCTACAGCCGCCTGCTTCTGGAGGATCATGCGGCGGCCCTGGACGAGGAGGGGCGGCGCTTCCTGCACAATGTCCGGCAGGGGGCGCGCAACATGAACGAGCTGATTGAGGACCTGCTGGCCTATTCGCGCATTGAACGCGGTGGCCGCGAGGCCGAGCCGGTGGAACTGAAACCCCTGGTGCTTGCCCTGGTCGCGGAGCTGACGGCAGATCCGGCGGCCGGGCATTGCCGCGTGGACAACAGCGTGCCGGAACTGCGGGCAACGGCCGACCGCGAAGGGCTGACGCTGGCGATACGCAACCTGCTCGACAATGCGGTCAAGTTCACGATCCGCACGCCGCAGGCCCGGATCGAGGTGGGGGCGCGCGACGGGGAGCGGGCCTGTATCCTGTGGGTGCGCGACAACGGTCCCGGCTTCGACATGAAATACCATGACCGCATATTCGGGGTTTTCGAGCGCCTGCACCGGACCGAGGACTATCCCGGCACCGGCGTCGGCCTGGCCATCGTGCAGAAGGCGATGGTGCGCATGGGGGGCAGGGTGTGGGCGGAAAGCGTGCCGGGGCAGGGCGCGACGTTTTACCTGGAGATTCCCAAGTGAGACCGCCGGCATGAACCGCCCCATCCTGCTGGTCGACGACAATCCGATGGATGTCGAACTGACCCAGCTGGCCTTCCGCAAGAGCAGGCTCACCAATCCGATCGAGGTTGCCCGCGACGGCGAGGAGGCACTGGCCTGGATACCGCGCTGGGCCGCCGGCGAGCCGGCCCCGGTGGTGATCCTGCTCGACATCAACATGCCGCGGGTCAACGGTTTCGAGGTGCTGCAGGCGTTGCGCGCGCATCCGGTGTCGCGGCGGCTGCCGGTGGTGGTGCTGACGACATCATCGACCAGCCATGACATCGATGCCGCATATCGCCACGGCGCCAATTCCTATATCGTCAAGCCCGTGGATTTCGACAAATTCCGCACCGTTGCTGCGCAGATCGAGATGTTCTGGACGGCGCTCAATGTGCCGCCGTCGTGACCGTGCGCGCGCTGATCCTGCTGCTCCTCGTCGGCTGCGCCGCCTGCACACCGCAGCAGGCGCTGATCTCGGCGCTGATACCCGACGGTACGGCCTCGGTGCTGCTCGGCCACCTGCAGGGTGTCGAGGATGGCAACCGGCGGCGCATCGTAGAACTGGAGCAGCGGGGCGACTGGCAAGGACTCGCCGCATTTGCCGACAGCAACATCGGGCGTGATCCCTTCAGTCCGGAGTGGCGCATGATCGGCGGCTACGCACATGCGCGGCTGGGCGAAAACAGCAGGGCGGCGACCTATTTTGCCGAGATGGTGCGCCTCTCGCCCGACGATCCGGCGGGTTACCACTTCCTGGCCGAAGCGCAGCGGGCGGCAGGACAGCCGCTGCTGGCCCTGAAGACGCTCGACCGCGCGCTGCTGGTGCTGCGCGACTCTCCGCTGACCCACCAGCTGGCCGGCGAAGCAAACAGCGATCTGGGTCGGTTCCGGGAAGCCGCCGAGTCCTACCGGCGTGCCCTGCGCGATGCGCCGGGAATGGCCGTGGCCTGGTTCGGACTCGGGCGCGCTGCGCTGCAGCTCGGCCGGAAAGACGACGTACAGGAGGCACTGGCAGCGCTGGATCGGCTGCAGTCGCCGTACGCGGAGACGCTGCGCGGCCTGATGACGGGGTCCTGAGCGGTCCCGTTCCGGCAGGGCCGCGGCTCAGGCCTTGAGGGCCGGTGTGAGGTGGGGCGCGATCAGCGGCAGCAGCTGCGCGAAGATCTTGGGATTGCCGGCGACGATGTTGCCGCTGTCGAGATAACGGTCGTTGCCCTGCAGGTCGCCGACGAGGCCGCCGGCCTCGGTGATCAGCAGGCTGCCCGCGGCAATGTCCCACTTGCTCAGACCCAGTTCCCAGAAACCGTCGAGGCGGCCGGCGGCCACCCAGGCGAGATCCAGCGAGGCCGAACCCGGACGGCGCAGGCCGGCGGTGTTTTTGATGATGTCGCGCATCATGCCCAGGTAAGGTTCGAGGTGTTCGAGCTGGCGGTAGGGGAAGCCGGTGCCGATCAGGCTCGGCTTGAGGTGGGCGTGCTTGCTCACGCGCAGCCGGGTTTCGTTGAGGAAAGCGCCGCGGCCCTTGGTCGCGGTGTAGAGGTCGTTGCGGTTCGGGTCATAAACCACCGCCTGGGTGATCACGCCTTTTTGCGCCAGCGCGATCGATACCGCGTACTGGGGCAGGCCGTGCAGGAAATTGGTGGTGCCGTCGAGCGGATCGATGATCCACTGGAATTCGGAGCTGCCGGAGGCGCCGGACTCCTCTGCTAGAATCGAATGGTTCGGATAGGCCTCGAGCAGCGTGCGGATGATCGCCTGTTCGGCCTCGCGATCCACTTCCGATACAAAATCGTTGGCGGCCTTTTCCCTGACGGCGACGACATCGAGGTTGCGGCTGGCGCGGTTGATGATGCCGCCGGCGCGGCGCGCGGCTTTCACCGCGATGTTGAGCATGGGATGCATGGTGGGCAGCGACGATAATGGATAAAGAGCAGGAATAAACAGCAACACCAGACTGCGCTGCGCGTGCCGGGCAATACGATGTTTCCGGAACCGCCGCGCGAACGGCCCATATTCTACGTGAACCCGCTGCAGCCCCTCAAAAATATTCGCATCGTGTTGTGCGGCACCGCGCACCCCGGCAACATCGGCGCCGCTGCGCGTGCGATGCGCACCATGGGCATCACCGACCTTGCACTGGTGAACCCGCAGCGTTATCCCGATCCCCAGGCCTTGTGGATGGCGGCGGGGGCCACCGACGTGCTGGAGTCGGCGCGGGTCTGCGCGAGCCTGGGTGAAGCCCTGTCCGGCACGGCCTTCGCGGTGGCCTGCTCGGCGCGCCGGCGCGACGTTGCGGTGCCGATGGTTGATGCGCGTGCCGCGGCCGCGGAGGCGGCGGCGATTGCCGCCGAACGGCCGGTGGCGCTGGTGTTCGGCAACGAAACCTCGGGCTTGAGCAACGACGAAGTCGCCGCCTGCAACCTGCTGGGCAGCATTCCGGTGGCCGAGGATTTCTGGTCGCTCAACGTGGCGGCCGCGGTGCAGGTGTTCTGTTATGAACTGCGCATGGCCTGCGGCGCCGCGCTGCAGCCGGACAAGGCCCAGGCACTGGCCGCGCATGACGAGGTCGAGGCGTTTTATGAGCACCTCGAGCGCACCATCGTGGCCACCGGCTTCCTCAATCCCGCGCATCCGCGCAAGCTGATGCTGCGGCTGCGCCGGCTGTTTGCCCGCGCGCGGCTGCAGGTTGAGGAGGTCAACATTCTGCGCGGCATCCTCAGCAGCGTCACCGATCCCAAGGGACGCCGCAAGCCGGACTGATCGGTAATTACCTGTTTAATATGGGTAATTCCGCTTCATTCTATTCCTGATTAAAATAGTGGGTCTTATCCCGGACCGCGGGTCCATTTCCCATCAATCAGGCGATACCGATGTTCGAGCGGATCAAAGAAGAAATTTCAGTGGTATTCGAGCGCGATCCCGCGGCGCGCAGCACCTGGGAGGTGGTGACCTGTTATCCGGGTTTCCATGCGCTGCTGCTGCACCGCTTCTCGCATTGCGTCTGGCACCAGGGATTCAAGTGGCTGGCGCGCTGGCTGGCGCATGCCGGACGCTGGCTGACCGGCATCGAGATCCATCCGGGGGCGCGTATCGGCCGGCGCTTCTTCATCGACCACGGCATGGGCGTGGTGATCGGCGAGACCGCCGAAATCGGCGATGACTGCACCTTGTACCACGGGGTCACGCTGGGCGGCACCACCTGGAACAAGGGCAAGCGCCATCCGACGCTGAAGAACGGCGTGGTGATCGGTGCCGGTGCCAAGATCCTCGGCCCGATCACCATCGGCGAGAACGCCAAGATCGGTTCCAACGCGGTGGTCGTGAAGGACGTGCCGGACAACGCCACCGCGATCGGCATTCCGGCGCGTCTGGTCGAAAGCCAGGAAGTGGCGGGCCGCTTCGCCGCCTACGGCATCGCGCGTGACGCCAACGATCCGGTGACGAAGGCGATGCATGCGTTGATTGACCACAGCGCGGAAACCGACAAGCGCATCGACCAGATCCTGGCCGAGTTGCAGCGCCTGGGCCTGAAGATCGAAGGGGCTGAAACCGAGAAGCTGGATGCCGGCAGCCTCAACCGTATTGTTGATTGAATTGCTCGGGTAAGTTATACTTGAGCGCAGTTGCAGGGTATTGGGCGGCGTAGCGATGTATTTCATAAGTATTTGATTTTATTGATTATTTTTGAGGTGCCACGATGAGACTGACGACCAAGGGCCGATTTGCGGTAACCGCGATGGTGGATCTGGGGATGCGCCATGGCACCGGGCCGGTGACGCTGGCAGAAATCAGCGGCCGGCAGAAGATTTCGCTGTCCTATCTCGAGCAGCTCTTCGGCAAGCTGCGCCGGCGCGGCATCGTCGATTCGGTGCGTGGTCCCGGCGGCGGTTATTGCCTGGCGCGTGATGCGGCACAGCTGACCGTGGCCGACATCATTCTCGCGGTCGACGAGCCGATCGACGCCACACAGTGCGCCGGCAAGGAAAACTGCAAGGACGAGGAGAAATGCCTGACCCACGACCTGTGGGCCAACCTCAACGAGCGCATTTTTGACTACCTCGGTTCGGTGACGCTGCGCCAACTGGTGGAGAACCAGCGCGCCAAGGAAGCGGGCATTGCGCCGGTGCATGACATGCGCCTGGTGGCGCGGCGGCAGAGCGCCGCGACGGTCTGAGGCCTGCGCTTAACGCCATGCACGTCTACTTCGACCATAACGCCACGACGCCGCTCGACGGGCGCGTACTCGAGGCCATGCTGCCGTACCTGCGCGAGCAGTGCGGCAACGCCTCGAGCCGCCACGAATACGGCACCGTCGCGCGCAAGGCGGTCGAGGATGCGCGTGAGCAGGTTGCGGCGCTGGTGGGCGTGCAGCCGGTGCAGGTCATATTCACCAGTGGCGGCACCGAGGCGAACAACCTGTTCATCCGCGGCGCCGCCGCCGGCATGAAGCCGGGGCAGGTCGCGGTGAGCGCGATCGAGCATCCCTGTGTCACCGCCCCGGCGCAGGATCTGGCACGCCAGGGCTGGACTTTCCGCAAGCTGCGGGTGAATCGCGATGGCCTGGTCGATGCGGCCGATGTTGATGCGGCGCTCGCCGAAAAAACGGCGCTGATGTCGGTGATGCTGGCGAACAACGAAACCGGTGTGATCCAGGACGTTGCCGCGATCGGCGAACGCGCGCGCCGTGCCGGCGCGGTGATGCATACCGACGCGGTGCAGGCGCTGGGCAAGATTCCGGTGGAGTTTCCTGCGCTCAACGTGCAGGCGATGACCCTGTCCGCGCACAAGATCTGCGGCCCCAAGGGCGCCGGCGCGCTGGTGGTCGACAAGCGGCTGGATCTGCGCGCGCTGCTCGCCGGTGGCGGCCAGGAGCGGGGGCTGCGCGGCGGCACCGAGAACGTGCCGGCGATCGCCGGCTTCGGCGCGGCCTGCGAACTGGCGGCTTCGCGGCTGGCAGAGCTGGGGCCGCGGCTGGCGGCACTGCGCGACCGTTTCGAACGCGGGCTGGCCGGTCTGGGCGGCATTGTTTTCGGTTCTTTGGCGCCGCGGCTGCCGAACACCTCCTATTTCGCCTTCGCCGGCATCCATGGCGAGACGCTGGTGATCGAACTGGACAAGGCGGGTTACGCGGTGGGTTCGGGGGCGGCCTGTTCCAGCGCCAGCACTGCGCCCTCGGGCACGCTGCTGGCGATGGGTGTCGAGCCTGAACTCGCGCGAGGTGCGGTGCGTTTTTCGCTGGGTGCCGCCAACACGGCGGAGCAGGTGGACGGATTTCTGGCGGCGCTGGCGGCGGTCGTGCAGCGCCTGCGGCGGCTGACCGCCGTCGCGGTCTGAACAAGGAGCATGAAGATGGCAATCCAGTTGACGGAAAGTGCGGCAAAACAGATCAACGCGCAGCTTGCGAAGCGCGGCAAGGGCCTGGGACTGCGGGTCGGCGTCAAGAAGACCGGCTGCTCAGGCTGGGCCTACACCTACGACTACGCAGATGCGGTGCAGGGCGGCGACCAGGTATTCGAGGCGCATGACGCGAAGCTGGTTGTCGACGGCGAGAGCCTCGAGTTCCTCGAGGGCTCGACCATCGACTACGTGCGTGAGGGCCTGAAGCAGGCCTTCAAGGTCAACAACCCCAACGTCGACGCCACCTGCGGCTGCGGCGAGAGTTTCACGGTCAAGGCCGGCGGCTGATCGCCGCAACCGGGCCCCCAACGGACACCCCATGAGCACAGTACTCGACACCCTCGTCAGCCAGCCCTACAAGCACGGTTT
>JAEYXO010000286.1 GCA_023431245.1 Pseudomonadota bacterium
CGCGCACCACGCCGAGGTTCGGCTGCAGGGTCGTGAACGGGTAATCGGCGACCTTGGGCCGCGCCGCCGAGATCGCGCGGATCAGCGTCGATTTGCCGGCGTTGGGCATGCCCTGCAGGCCAACATCGGCGAGCACCTTCAGTTCCAGCTTGAGGTGGCGCGAGATGCCGGGTTCGCCGACGGTGAACTGCCGTGGCGCGCGGTTGGTACTGGATTTGAAATGCAGGTTGCCGAGCCCGCCGCGGCCGCCCTGCGCCAGCGTCACACGCTCGCCGTCCTGTGCGAGATCGAACAGGATTTCGCCGGTTTCGGCATCGCTGATCACGGTACCCACCGGCATGCGCAGCACGATGTCGTCTGCGGCGCGCCCGAAGCAGTCCGAGCCCATGCCTTTTTGCCCGTTTTTCGCGCGGTGGATTCGGGCGTAACGGTAATCGATGAGCGTGTTGATGTTGCGGTCGGCGACGGCGTGGATGCTGCCGCCGCGGCCGCCGTCGCCGCCGTCCGGCCCGCCGCGCGGCACGAACTTTTCGCGGCGGAAGCTGGCGACGCCATCCCCGCCCTTGCCGGCATGGACTTCTATGCGCGCTTCATCGATGAATTTCATGGGGGTCCCGAAACAAAAAGGCCCTGTCGTTCAACAGGGCCTTTTCAGCGAAGCATAAGGGGCTCAGGCAGGAACGACGCTCACGGTCTTGCGCTGCTGGGGGCCTTTTTCCGCGAACTGCACGCGCCCGTCGACTTTCGCGAACAGCGTGTGGTCGCGGCCGATGCCGACATTCTCGCCCGCATGCATGCGGGTGCCGCGCTGGCGCACGATGATGCTGCCCGCCGGCACGAGTTCGCCGCCGAAACACTTCACGCCAAGCCGCTTCGATTCAGAGTCGCGGCCGTTGCGGGAACTGCCGCCTGCTTTTTTATGTGCCATTCGAGTGCTCCTTAGCCTGCAATGCCCGTGATTTCGAGCTCGGTGAAGTTCTGCCGGTGGCCCTGGGTCTTGCGGTAGTGCTTGCGCCGGCGCATCTTGAAAATGCGCACCTTGTCGCCACGGCCCTGCGACAGCACCTTCGCGGTGACCGCCGCGCCCGAGACCAGCGGCGTGCCGAGTTTGACGCTGCCATCCTGGGCAACCATCAGAACCTGGTCCAGGGTGACTTCCGATCCGACATCGGCCGGCAGTTGCTCGACCTTGATTTTGGTGCCGGCGCTCACGCGGTACTGCTTGCCGCCGGTCTTGACTACCGCATACATTGGATAACCCCTCAGAACCACGGAAAGCCGCGGATTATACAAGCCGGCCGGTCCGCAGTCAAAGCTTAGCGAAACCCCGCCGGATATCGATAGTTTATGAAAATCAATGGATTAGGGCGGGTGGCGGGTGATCCGGCCGGGAGCCCGGGGCGCCGGCAGGCGGCAGAATTGTTATGATCCGCCTTTTTCGCGGCTTCCAGTGTTTCTCGAAAAACTAGGCGAACTGCTCGCCCCCGACATGCAGGCCGTGGACCGCGTCATCCGCGACCGCTTGCATTCCGACGTCGTGCTGATCCGCCAGGTTGCCGAATACATCATCGGCGGAGGCGGCAAGCGCCTGCGCCCGGCACTGGTGCTGCTGTCGGCCGGAGCGCTCGGTTACCGCGGCAACGCGCACCACACGCTTGCCGCGGTGGTGGAGTTCATCCACACGGCGACGCTGCTTCATGATGACGTCGTGGACGAGTCCTCCCTGCGGCGCGGGCGTCCGACCGCAAACACCCTGTTCGGCAATGCGGCCTCGGTCCTGGTCGGTGACTTCGTGTATTCGCGTGCTTTCCAGATGATGGTGAACGTCGATGACATGCGCGTGCTGCATGTGCTCGCGGATGCGACCAACGTCATCGCCGAGGGTGAGGTCCTGCAGCTGATGAACTGCCGGAATGCCGATGTCGACGAGGCGGGTTACCTGAAGGTCATCCGCTACAAGACGGCCAAGCTGTTCGAGGCGGCGGCCTGCCTCGGCGCCCTGCTTGCGGGGGCATCCCCGCAGACCGAGGCCGCGATGGCCGCGTACGGCAGCCACCTCGGCACGGCCTTCCAGCTGGTTGACGACCTGCTCGATTACTCCGGGGACTCCGCGGTGATCGGCAAGAATGTCGGTGATGACCTGGCCGAGGGCAAGCCGACCCTGCCGCTGATCCGGGTGATCCGGCAGGGCACCCCGGACGAAGCCGCCGTGGTCCGCCGGGCCCTGGAATCAGGGGGGCTCAACGAGATCGATGCCGTGCTGGCGGCGATACGCCGCTCGGGCGCGCTTGACTACACGCGGCGCCAGGCCGAGGCGGAAGCGCAGGCTGCATGCGCTGCTCTGGCGGAGATTCCGCACACGCAGTACCGGGATTATTTGCTACAATTGGCGTCGTTCGCGGTGACGCGGACGCATTGACCGGAGGGCACGTGCAGCGTGCCCTTGTTGTTTGTGTCTGCGGTCGATCCAAATTCGGGGTGTAGCTCAGCCTGGTAGAGTACTGCGTTCGGGACGCAGGAGTCGGAGGTTCGAATCCTCTCACCCCGACCACCATTTCTGGATGTTGACCGGGCCGTTTAAGACGGCCCGGTTTTCCCGGCTCCGGAGTCTTCCTGTATCCCGTGTCGCATATGCCTTCGGCGCCGCGCCGGTCCTGATGCCATGATGCCGGACACTCCCGTCCGGAGCGTCGCGATTCCGTTTCAGTCCGCATCAAATCGTCAAGCTTGCGGCGGCCATCGGGGGCTACAATCGGCCTTGCGTTTTCTGGCGCTGCCGGCCGCGGACCCGAAGCCGGCGCACACTCGGGAACCGGCGCCCCAAGGCGCTGCTCCGCGTGATGCATGACGGGTGGTCCGGTTTCCGGGGATATTGATGGTCAAGTTCCTGCTTGTCGCTATTGTTGTGGCGCTCGTGATCTGGCTGCTGCGCGGCCGCCGGCGGCCGGGCCGGAAGCCGCCGGCCGCGCCGCCACCGGAAGACATGGTGAGTTGCGCGCACTGCGGCATTCATTTCCCGCGAGGCGAGGGGCTGGTCTCCGGCGGCCGCCAATTCTGCACGGAGGCCCATCGTGACCAGTTCCGTCCATCACGCTGAGAGGCGGCCTTGAACACATTGACGCCGCCGGTGGCGACCGAACTCCGTGAAGCAGGTCCGGCCCGGCATGCCCCCGAGGCTTACTGGCGCTCGCTTCAGTTGTTCAACGGCTACCGGCTCGCGGCCGCGCTGCTGCTGTTGCTGGCCGCGGCGTTCTGGGGGGACACGCTCCAGTTCGGTTCGCGGAACATGCGCCTGTTCCTGCTGGCCGCCGCCGGTTACGCCGCCTTCGCCCTGGCGATGTTCGCGGTCATCCGCACCCGCGAACATTTCACCTGGCAACTCGCGCTCCAGGTCGGCGGAGACATCGTTTTTGTGGTGCTGCTGATGTATGCCAGCGGCGGTCTCTCCAGCGGTCTCGGCCTGCTGCTGCTGACTTCGCTGGCCGCCGCCGGGCTGGTCACCCGCGGCCAGCTGACGCTTTTTTTCGCCGCCATCGCGACCATCGCAGTGCTGCTTGAGCACACCTACGAGGTGCTGCGTTTCTCCGAAAGCGGCGCGCAGTACGCGCAGGCCGGACTGCTGTCGATCGCCTACTTCGCG
Organism: Pseudomonadota bacterium; assembly: GCA_023431245.1. Lineage (GTDB taxonomy): Bacteria > Pseudomonadota > Gammaproteobacteria > Burkholderiales > SG8-41. The sequence continues at coordinate 3,641 of JAEYXO010000286.1, forward strand.
ATCGCCTGGCTGGCGCATGCGCTCGCGACGCGTTCGCTGGCGAGCGAGCGGCTGGCGGCACAGCGCGAGATCGACCTTGCCAACATGGCGCAGGTCAACCAGCTGGTGATCCAGGACATGGAGCACGGCGTGATCGTGGTCGACGGCGCCGGCATCGTGCGCCAGGTCAACACCGCCGCCGAGCGCATGATCGGCGGCATGCGCGGCGGCGGCGTGGTGGCGCTGCGCGACCGCGCGCCGGCGCTGTACGAACGGGTCGAATCCTGGCTGCGCGACCAGCAGGGGCAGGAATCACCCGATGCGTTCGAGATCGGTGCCAACCTGCGCGCGCGCCTGGTGCCGGTGGCGCCGCGCCGGGGCGCCGGGGCCGTGATATTCCTCGAGGATCTGGCGCGGATCAGGGCGGAGGCGCGCCAGCTGAAACTGGCGGCGCTGGGGCGCCTCACGGCCAACATCGCCCACGAGATCCGCAATCCCCTGGGAGCCATCAGCCATGCCGCGGAACTGCTGCAGGAGGAGTCCGGGGTGTCGGCGGGCGCGCAGCGCCTGATGACCATCATCCATGACAACACGCGGCGCCTCGACCGCATGATCAACGATGTGCAGACCCTCAACCGCGGAGAACGCGCGAAGCGCGAGCGTTTCCACCTGGGAACCTACCTGCGCGGATTTGTCGACCAGTTCAATGCCACGGAAAAACTCCCGGCGGATCTCATCGAGCTGCACCTGGCTGACGACGTGAACGTGATGTTCGACAGGGACCATCTCAACCAGGTGTTGTGGAACCTGTGCCGGAACGCCTTGCGCCATTCGCGTCGCGCTCCGGGCAGCATCCGTCTCGAAGTGGCGCGGGCCGGCCGCGGCAATGCAGTAAAATTGGATGTCGTCGACGATGGTCCGGGCGTGCCGCCGGAGTCGCGCAACAAGCTGTTCGAGCCGTTTTTCACGACATCGCCGGGGGGCACCGGACTGGGCATCTACCTGGCGCGGGAAATCTGCGAAGCCAACGGGGCCGCGCTGGAATATGTCGATTCGACGGGCGGCGCGCGGTTCTCGGTAACCTGCGCCGCCGGGTAAACAGGAGAAACCATTGGCCACTGGGCAGGTGCTGGTCGTCGATGACGAGGCGGACATCCGGGAACTGCTCGGGATGACGCTGATCCGCATGGGCCTGGAGCCGCAGTGCGCAGGCAGCGTGTCCGAGGCCCTGTCGCTGCTCGGGAGCAATGCTTTCGAGCTGTGCCTCACCGACATGCGCCTGCCCGACGGCGACGGGCTGTCCATCGTCGAACACATCATGCGCAACCACCCCAGCCTGCCGGTCGCCGTGATCACCGCGCACGGCAGTGCGGAGAATGCGGTTGCCGCGCTGAAGGCCGGCGCATTTGATTACCTTGGCAAGCCGGTGTCCCTGGACCAGCTGCGCGCCCTGGTGCGGTCGGCGCTGAAGCTGCCGCGTCCCGGTGCGGAGCGCCGTGACGGCGAGGCGGGCGCAGCTGCGGCGGCCGGCATGCCGCATCTGATCGGCGAATCGCCGCTGATGGCGCAGGCGCGGCAGCTGATCGACAAGCTGGCACGCAGCCAGGCGCCGGTGCAGATCAGCGGCGAGTCGGGCAGCGGCAAGGAGCTCGCGGCGCGCCTGATACACCTGAACGGCGCGCGCCGCGAAGGTCCTTTCCTGGCCGTCAACTGCGGCGCCATTCCCGAGAACCTGATGGAGTCGGAGTTCTTCGGCCATCGCAAGGGGGCTTTCACCGGCGCCCTGGCCGACCACGACGGATTTTTCCAGGCCGCCAGCGGCGGCACGCTGTTTCTCGACGAGGTCGGCGACCTGCCCCTGTCGATGCAGGTCAAGCTGCTGCGCGCAATCCAGGAGAAGCGCGTGCGCAAGCTGGGATCGACCGGCGAGGATCCGGTCGACGTGCGCATCATCAGCGCCACGCACCGCCACCTGGCCGACGAGGTGAAAAGCGGCGCATTCCGCCAGGATCTCTACTACCGCCTGAACGTGATCGAATTGCGCATGCCGGCCCTGCGCGAACTGCGCGAAGACATTCCGCGGCTGGCCGCGTCGATACTCGGGCGCCATGCCGGCGGCGGCCGCGTGCCGCGGCTCTCGGCGCAGGCCGAGGCGGCCCTGCAGGACTATCACTTTCCCGGCAATGTCCGCGAGCTCGAAAACATCCTCGAGCGTGCGGTGGCGCTGACCAGCGGTGACGAAATCCAGGTTGAAGACCTGCAGCTGACGCATGAACGCGCCGCCGTGCCCGAGGCCGACATCGAAGGCCTGCCGCTGCCGGAACGCCTGGAGGCGATCGAGCGCAGGGCGATACTGGATGCCCTCGAGCGCGCGCGCTACAACCAGACCGCGGCCGCCAAGCTGCTGGGCATATCCTTCCGCGCCCTGCGTTACCGCATCCAGCGCCTGGGAATCCGGCAGGAGCTGGATGCCAAACCCTGATCCAGCGGTCGCATGAACATCGACGCCGAAGGGCTGGCCGAGGGGGCCGAGTACATCCCGTCCCCGAACCGTGACGAGCGGCCCGCCGGTGCGGCCGTGGAGTTGCTGGTCATCCACAACATCAGTCTGCCGCCCGGCGTTTTTGGCGGCGATGCGGTGATCGACCTGTTCCTGAACCGCCTCGATCCGCGGGCGCATCCCTATTACGAAACCATCGCCACCCTGCGTGTATCCGCACATTTTTTCATCCGTCGCGACGGCGCGCTGCTGCAGTTCGTGCCTTGCGGCATGCGGGCATGGCATGCCGGGCAGTCATCTTGGCGGGGCCGCGAACGCTGCAACGATTTCTCGATCGGCATCGAACTGGAGGGCAGCGATGATCTGGCCTACAGCGATGCCCAGTATGACCGTCTCGCCGTGCTGGCCCGGGCCCTGCACGCGCGTTATCCCATCGTTGCCAGTGCCGGGCATTGCGACATTGCGCCGGGGCGCAAGACGGATCCGGGGCCGCTATTTGACTGGCACCGTTATTTCCGGGAAACCGCGAAAAACGTAGTTTAAAAACAACCGCTTGTGTTGTTTTTCCGGGCAAGCCCCGGTTTGCGCCGGTTTTGTCCGCAGCCGGCAGGATCACCCCACGCCAAAACACGCTGCAGCCGCCCGGCCGGCTGCCGGTCCTGCACATTTTTTGTGCAAATAATCCGATGCTTATGGACGTCTCCTGCTGTTTTTCAGGAACTTATAAAAAAACCGTCAAAACCTATTGCGGATTAAAAACCCGGCCACTAGAATTGGGCGAAATTCATGCGCAAACCACAACATATTGTGGTTGGCGGGCCGGGAGCTCATACGCTGCCGGGGGTTATAAAACCTAAAAAAATCAAGGAGTAAGACTATGCAAGTCGCCGCAGAATCCACCCAATCCCGCACTGTTCCGCAAGCCGGGCCTGCAGAGGAGATGCAGCGCGAGGCGGCTTACGCGCAATACCGGATCATTCGCCGCAACGGCGCCGTGGTGGGTTTCGAGCCGGCGAAAATCGCCATCGCGATGACCAAGGCCTTCATCGCGGTCAACGGCGGCCAGGGGGCCGCGTCGGCGCGTGTGCGCGAGCAGGTGGCTGCGCTGACCGAGAACGTTGTCAATGCGCTGATGCGGCGCCAGCCCTCGGGCGGCACTTTCCACATCGAAGACATCCAGGACCAGGTGGAACTCGCGCTGATGCGCATGGGCGAGCACCATGTGGCCCGCGCCTATGTGCTCTACCGTGAAGACCGCGCCCGCGAGCGGGCGCGCCAGCGCGAGGCGCAGCCGGCGGTGTCCGCGCAGCGCGAGAACGTTGTCAATGTCACCGACGGCGGCGTCACGCGCCCGCTCGACGTGGCGCGCATCACGGCGCTGGTCGAAAGCGCCTGCGCCGGCCTCGGCCGCGACGTCAGCGCGCAGCCGATCCTCGAGGCCATGCAGCGCGACCTCTACGACGGTGTGCCCATCGAGGAGGTCCGCAAGTCGCTGATCCTCGCCGCGCGCGGCCTGATCGAACAGGATCCCGGCTACAGCTACGTCACCGCGCGCCTGCTGATGCACACGATGCGCCTCGAGACGCTGGGCGAGGAAGTGACGCATGAAGAGATGGCCGCGCGTTACGCCGCCTACCTGCCGGAGTTCATCGAAAAGGGCATCAAGGCCGAACTGCTGGATGAGCGCCTGGGACACTACGACATGAAGGCGCTGGGCGCCGCGCTCGATCACCAGCGCGACCTCAAGTTCGCCTATCTCGGCCTGCAGATCCTCTATGACCGTTATTTCCTGCACATCGAAGGCCGGCGCATCGAGCTGCCGCAGGTGTTTTTCATGCGCGTGGCGATGGGCCTTGCGCTGAACGAGCCCGAAGGCCAGCGCGAGGCGCGCGCGATCGAGTTCTACAACGTGCTGTCGAGCTTCGACCTGATGAGCTCGACCCCGACGCTGTTCAATTCCGGCACCCGCCGTTCGCAGCTTGCCAGCTGCTACCTGACCACGGTGTCCGATGACCTCGACGGCATCTACGAGGCGATCAAGGAAAACGCGATGCTGCAGAAGTACGCCGGCGGCATCGGCAACGACTGGACGCCGGTGCGCGCGCTGGGCGCCTACATCAAGGGCACCAACGGCAAGTCGCAGGGCGTGGTGCCCTTCCTGAAGGTCGTCAACGACACCGCGGTCGCGGTCAACCAGGGCGGCAAGCGCAAGGGCGCGGTGTGTTCCTACCTCGAAACCTGGCACCTCGACATCGAGGAATTCCTCGAACTGCGCAAGAACACCGGTGACGACCGCCGCCGCACCCACGACATGAACACCTCGAACTGGATTCCGGACCTGTTCATGAAGCGCGTGATGGAGGGCGGCGACTGGACGCTGTTCTCGCCGTCCGACGTGCCGGACCTGCACGAGAAATTCGGCAAGGCTTTCGAGAGGGCCTATGTCGAATACGAGGCCATGTGCGCCCGCGGCGAGATGAAGCTCTTCAAGAAGGTTCCGGCCAACCAGCTGTGGCGCAAGATGCTGACCATGCTGTTCGAGACCGGGCACCCCTGGATCACTTTCAAGGACCCCTGCAACCTGCGCTCGCCGCAGCAGCACGTCGGCGTCGTCCACAGCTCCAACCTGTGCACCGAGATCACGCTGAACACCGGCCCCGACGAAATCGCGGTCTGCAACCTGGCGTCGGTCAACCTGCCCGCGCACCTCGACCTGTCGACCGGCCTGCTTGACATGGAGAAGCTGAAGCGCACGGTCGCCACCGGCATGCGCATGCTCGACAACGTGATCGACCTCAACTTCTACAACGTCAACAAGGCGCGCAATTCGAACTTCAAGCACCGTCCGGTGGGCCTCGGCATCATGGGTTTCCAGGACTGCCTGCACATGCTGCGCATCCCCTACGGCTCCCCGGCGGCCGTCGAGTTCGCCGACCGTTCGATGGAACAGGTGGCGTACACCGCCTATTCGGCGTCGTCCGACCTCGCCGAGGAGCGCGGCCCGTACTCGACCTTCAAGGGCTCGCTGTGGGACCGCGGCATCCTGCCGCTGGATTCGCTGAAACTGCTGGCCGAGGAGCGCGGCGGCTACGTCGAGTGCGACATGTCGACGAAGCTGGACTGGAACGGCCTGCGCAGCCGCATCCAGCGCGTCGGCATCCGCAATTCGAACTGCATCGCGATTGCGCCGACGGCGACCATCGCCAACATCACCGGCCTGTCGCAGTGCATCGAGCCGACCTACCAGAACCTCTACGTCAAATCCAACCTGTCGGGCGAATTCACGGTCGTCAACGAGTTCCTGGTGCGCGACCTGAAGAAACTCAACCTCTGGGACGAGGTGATGATTGCCGACCTCAAGTACTTCGACGGTTCGCTGGAGAAAATCGACCGCGTGCCGCCTGACGTGCGCAGCCTCTACGCCACCGCCTTCGAAATCGACGCGAGCTGGCTGGTTGAATGCGCGGCGCGCCGGCAGAAGTGGATCGACCAGTCGCAGTCGCTGAACATCTACATGGCCGGCGCCTCCGGCAAGAAGCTCGACGACACCTACAAACTGGCCTGGCTGCGCGGCCTGAAGACCACCTATTACCTGCGCACGCTGGGCGCGACCTCGGCCGAGAAGTCGACCGTGCGCGCTGGCCAGCTCAATGCGGTGCCGGCGAACGGGGGGCTGTCCGAGGAGCAGCCCAAGGTGTGCTCGATACTCGATCCGGAGTGCGAGGCCTGCCAGTAGGCGGGCGGGGAACAGGTCAGGCGGGGCACGAATCAGGGACGAAAACGGAAACACGAAGTTGTAGGTTGCTTTGCGGGCAGCGCGGCGGGTTCACCCC
>JAEYXO010000235.1 GCA_023431245.1 Pseudomonadota bacterium
CCAGGATCGTGATCACCGCGACACAGGTCAGCAGCTTCAGCACGTCGGCCATCAGGTCGTCGACGAACATCCCGCTGAAGGTGTAGACCGGCTCGGCATTGCCGGTGAAGAAGGTCAGCAGCGCGCAGCCGGCCAGGGTCGCCTGGGTCAGGCCGTAGGTGACGATGCGGTTGTCGTCACTGATGAACAGGTCGGCGATCAGGATCACGCAGGCCATCACGAGCAGGAACAGCTCGGGATAGGCGGGCCACAGCGGGGTGATGTATTCCATCGTTTTTTACCTGTATCCGGCCTACTGCACCGGCAGTTTGCTGTAGGAGACGTGGGCCAGCAGTTCGCTGACGGAGACATGCAGCACCTCGGCAAAGGGCTGCGGCCAGACGCCCATCACCAGGGTCAGCAGGGCCAGCACGCCGAGGATCAGGAATTCCCGGATGTTGATATCCTTCAGCTCCGCAACATGATCATTGGCGACCGGGCCGAACACCACGCGTTTGTACATCCACAGCGTGTACGCGGCACCGAATATCAGCGTGATCGCAGCGGCAAAGGCGAACCAGAAATTGACCTTGACCGCCCCCATGATCACCAGGAATTCGCCGACAAAGCCGCTGGTGCCCGGAAGCCCCGCGTTGGCCATCGCGAACAGCAGGAACAGCGCCGCGAACACCGGCATGCGGTTGGCGACGCCGCCGTAGTCGGCGATCTGCCGCGAATGCATGCGGTCATAGAGCACGCCGACGCAGAGGAACAGCGCGCCCGACACGAAACCGTGGGAGATCATCTGGATGATCGCGCCTTCGACGCCCTGGGCATTGAACAGGAAGATGCCGAGCGTGACAAAACCCATGTGCGAGATCGACGAATAGGCAATCAGCTTCTTCATGTCGGTCTGCACCAGCGCCACCAGCCCGATGTAGACCACGGCGATCAGCGACAGCGCGATCACCGCCGGCGCCAGGTAGAGGCTGGCATCCGGCACGATCGGCAGCGACAGCCGCAGGAAACCGTAGCCGCCGAGCTTCAGCATGATCGCGGCCAGCACCACCGAGCCGCCGGTGGGCGCCTCGACGTGGGCGTCGGGCAGCCAGGTATGCACCGGCCACATCGGCACCTTGACTGCAAAAGCCATAAAAAATGCAATAAAAACAAATACTTGCAATGCAAGCGACAGCGGCGTGCGGTAGAGATCGATGAAGGCGAAGCTGCCGCCCGAGAGGTTGTAGAGGACGATCAGCGCCACCAGCGACAGCAGCGAGCCGAGCAACGTGTAGAGGAAGAACTTCATCGCCGCGTAGACCCGGTTGGGGCCGCCCCAGACGCCGATGATGATGAACATCGGGATCAGCGTCGCCTCGAAAAACACGTAGAACAGCATCGCGTCAAGCGCGGAGAACACGCCGTTCATCAGCCCCGACAGCACCAGGAAGGCCGCCATGTACTGCGCGACGCGGGTCTGGATCACCTCCCAGGCCGCGGCGACAACGAGAATGGTGGTGAAGCTGTTGAGCAGGATCAGCAGCAGCGAGATGCCGTCGATGCCGAGGTGGTAATTGATGTTGAAGGTTTCGATCCAGGGCTTCAGTTCGCCGAACTGGAAGCCTGCCCGCTGCAGGTCAAAGCCGGTGTACAGCGGCACCGTGACCGCGAAGCCGAGCACCGCGCCGATCAGCGCGATCACGCGGGCGGCCTGGGCGTTGCGGTCGCCGCCGGTGAACAGCACCGCGACGCCGGCGATGATCGGCACCCAGATGGCGAGGCTCAGTAACGGTAATCCCTGCATCATCAGTTCTTTTTCTTCAGGTTCAGCGGATGAAGGCCCAGGTCAGCAGGCCGAGAATGCCGAGGATCATCGCGAAGGCGTAGTGATACAGCCGGCCGCTCTGCAGTTCGCGGATCACGCCCGCGAACCAGCCGACCAGCCGCGCCGAGCCGTTGACCATCACGTTGTCGATCACCGCCACATCCCCGCCCTTCCACAGTCCGGTGCCCAGCGCGCGCGCGCCGCCGGCAAAGAACCAGTCGTTGAAACGGTCGAGCCCGTATTTCTCCATCAGGATGGTCACCGCAACGCCCCACTGCCGGCGCAGCTTCGCCGGCAGTTCCGGCCGCAGGATGTAGAGGAACCAGGCGGTGGCGGCACCGGCCACGGCCATCCAGAACGGAAGCGTGGCGACCGCGTGCGTCATCATGCCGGTCACGCCGGTGAAGCCCTGCGCCAGTGTCGCCATGGCGGTATGCGCGGGATTGACCGTGATTGCCGAACCGAAATAGTTGCCGTAGACAAAGGTGCCGATCAGCCAGCCGGAGGCCACCGACGGAATCGCCAGCATCAGCAGGGGGAAAGTCACGACCCAGGGTGATTCGTGGGGCTTGCCGTGGCCATGATCATCATGGTGATCATCGTGGCCGTCATCGGCGTGGTCGTCGTGATGCCCGGCCGCCTGCGCGTCGGCATCAGCGGCCTTCACATCCGGATGATGGGGATCGGCAAAACGCTCCTTGCCGTGGAAGGCGTAGAACACCAGGCGGAAGGAGTAGAAGCCGCCGACGAAGACCCCGGCCACCGCCAGCGCATAGGCAAAACCGGCGCCCGGCACGGTGGCGTGTTTCAGCGCCTCGACGATGGTTTCCTTGGAGAAAAAGCCGGCAAAGGGCGGCAGGCCGGCATTGGCGATGGCGCCGATCAGCACCGTCAGGTAGGTGATCGGCATGTATTTCGCGAGGCCGCCCATCCTGCGCATGTCCTGCTGGTGGTGCATTGCGATGATCACCGAGCCGGCGCCGAGGAACAGCACCGCCTTGAAGAAGGCGTGGGTGAAGAGGTGGAAAATCGCGGCCGAGTAGGCCGAGGCGCCGAGCGCCATGGTCATGTAGCCCAGCTGGGACAGCGTGGAGTACGCGACCACCCGCTTGATGTCGTACTGCACGGTGGCGATCAGCGCCATGAAGAAGGCGGTGATCGCCCCGATGACCAGCACGAAGGACAGCGCGGCCTCGGACAGTTCGAACAGCGGCGACATCCGCGCCACCATGAAGATGCCGGCGGTGACCATCGTCGCGGCGTGGATCAGCGCGGAGATCGGCGTCGGCCCCTCCATCGAGTCCGGCAGCCAGACATGCAGCGGGAACTGCGCCGACTTGCCCATCGCGCCGATGAACAGCAGGATGCAGATCACGGTGATCAGCGACCATTCGACGCCGGGAAACAGCTCGATGCTGTTGCCGGCGAGCCGTCCCGCGTTGGCGAACACCGCGGCATAGTCCAGGGTGCCGAAATACATCAGCACCAGCGCAATGCCGAGCAGGAAGCCGAAATCGCCGACCCGGTTGACCAGGAAGGCCTTGAGGTTGGCGTAGATCGCCGTCGGCCGGGTGTACCAGAAGCCGATCAGCAGGTACGACACCAGGCCCACCGCCTCCCAGCCGAAGAACAGTTGCAGGAAGTTGTTGCTCATCACCAGCATCAGCATCGAGAAGGTGAAAAGCGAGATGTACGAGAAGAACCGCTGGTAACCGGGATCGTCGGCCATGTAGCCGATGGTGTAGATGTGCACCATCAGCGACACGAAGGAGACCACCATCATCATCGTTGCCGACAGCGGATCGATCAGGAAACCGATCTCGAAGCGGATGTTGCCGGAAACGAGCCAGGTGTAGACCGGACCGTTGAACACGTTGCCCGCCATCACGTCGCGGTAGACCAGGAAGGACGCCACCAGGCACACCACCATGCCGAGGATGGTGACGACATGCGCCGCGCGGCGGCCGATGGCCCAGCCGAACAGGCCGGCGATGATCGCGCCGGCGAGCGGCGCCAGCGGCACCAGCAGGTAGAGTTTCTGCATTTCGGTCATCACCGCATCAGCCCTTCATCCGGTTGATGTCTTCGACATTGATCGTGTTCAGGTTGCGGAACAGCACCACCAGGATCGCCAGGCCGATCGCCGATTCGGCGGCGGCCACGGTCAGGATGAAAAACACGAACACCTGGCCCGCGGTATCGCCGAGGAAATGCGAAAAAGCCACGAAGTTCAGGTTCACCGCCAGCAGCATCAGCTCGATCGCCATCAGCAGCACGATGATGTTCTTGCGGTTCAGGAAAATCCCGATCACCGAGATCGAGAACAGGATCGCGCCGAGGACCAGGTAATGGGACAGGGAGATGCTCATGCCTCGTCCCCCTTCTTCTCCGCCGGCATCGAGACCATGCGCACGCGATCCTCGCGGCGCACGGCCACCTGCTGCGCCGGATCGATGTACTTGGCGTGTTTGCGGCGGCGCAGTGTCAGGGCGATCGCGGCGACGATGGCGACCAGCAGGATCACCGCCGCCAGCTCGAAAGGATAGACGTAATCGGTGTAGAGCAGCCGGCCCAGTTCCTTGGTGTTGCTGTATCCGGCGGGCGCGGACTCGGGCCGCGGCATCTCGGCAAGACCGAAATACGGGCCGGCCAGCACCAGCGCCATCTCGGCCACCAGCAGCAGGGCCACCACCGCACCCACGGGCAGGTAGCTCCAGAATCCCTCGCGCAGGCGCGCGAGGTTGATGTCGAGCATCATCACGACGAACAGGAACAGCACCATCACCGCGCCGACATAGACCAGGACCAGCGCGATGCCGAGGAATTCCGCCTCGAGCTGGATCCAGATGCCGGCGGAGGTGCAGAAAGCCAGCACCAGGAACAGGGCGGCGTGCACCGGGTTCCTTGCGGTGATCACGCGCAGCGCGGCAAACACCAGTACCGCGGCGAAGAACCAGAACATGAATTCTTGGAAGCTCATCTTGTTTTACCGGTATGCCGCATCGGCTGCGCGGTCCTTTGCGATCTGCTCTTCGTAAGCGTCGCCGATCGCGAGCAGCATCGGCTTGGTGTAGATCAGGTCGCCGCGCTTCTCGCCGTGATATTCGAAAATCCGGGTCTCGACGATCGAATCCACCGGGCAGGACTCCTCGCAGAATCCGCAGAAAATGCACTTGGTCAGGTCGATGTCGTAACGCGTGGTGCGGCGCGTGCCGTCGGCGCGCTGCTCGGACTCGATGGTGATCGCCAGCGCCGGGCATACCGCCTCGCACAGCTTGCAGGCGATGCAGCGCTCTTCGCCGTTCGGATAGCGGCGCAGCGCGTGCAGGCCCCGGAAACGCGGGCTCTGCGGGGTTTTTTCCTCGGGAAACTGCACCGTGATCTTGCGCGCGAAGAAATAGCGCCCGGTCAGCGCCATGCCCTTCAGCAGTTCGAACAGCAGGAAGGTGCTGAAAAATTTGCGGATCGCCGTCATCTCATTTCCACCATACCCACAGCGAAGTCTGCATCCAGGCGCCAAGCACGATGATCCACACCAGCGTCACCGGGATGAAGATTTTCCACCCCAGGCGCATGATCTGGTCGTAGCGGTAGCGCGGGAAGGTCGCGCGGAACCACAGGAACAGCGAAACCACGAAGAACATCTTCGCAAACAGCCAGCCCGGGCTGGACGCGCCGAGCAGCCCCCAGGACGCCGGGAACGGCGACAGCCAGCCGCCGAGGAACAGGATCGCGGTCAGCGCCGAGATCAGGATCATGTTCGCGTATTCGGCGAGGAAAAACACCGCGAAGGTCATGCCCGAATATTCGACGTGGAAACCGGCAACGATTTCCGATTCGCCCTCGGCCACGTCAAACGGCGCGCGGTTGGTCTCGGCCACGCCGGAAATCAGGTAGGTCAGGAACAGCGGGAACAGCGGTATCCAGAACCAGCCGAACATGCCCGCCCCGCCCTGCTGCGCCTTGACGATCTCTCCGAGGTTCAGGCTCTGCGCCGCCATCAGCACGCCGACCAGCGCGAAGCCCATCGCGATCTCATAGGAGACGATCTGCGCTGCGGACCGCATCGCCCCGAGGAAGGCGTATTTCGAATTCGAGGCCCAGCCGGCGATGATCACGCCGTAAACGCCGAGGGAAGTCATCGCCAGCAGGTAGAGCAGGCTCGCGTCGATGTTCGACAGCACCAGCTCCGGCGAAAACGGCACCACCGCCCAGGCCGCCAGCGCCGGCATGATCGCCATGATCGGCGCCAGCACGAACAGGAACTTGTTGGCGCCGGTCGGCACGATGATTTCCTTGACCAGCAGCTTCAGGCCGTCGGCGATCGGCTGCGCGAGGCCGCCGAGCCAGCGGATGCCGAAGAAGGTGGTGCGGTTCGGTCCGATGCGGATCTGCATGAAGCCGATCAGCTTGCGTTCCCACAACGTCAGGTAGGCCACGCACAGCATCAGCGGAACCACGATCACCAGGATTTTCACAAGTGTCCATACCACCGGCCACAGCGGGCCGAGCAGCGATTGCGGATAGACGAGCAGCGTATCGAGCATCACGCGGTCGCCTTCTGCGCCTGGACCACGCGCTCGAGGATAAGTGCCGCCGCCGCATCGCCCAGTTGTGCGGTCTCCGCGCGCCCCAGCGCGATGCGCACGCAATCGGCCGGCAGCCCCTCATCGAGCCCATACGGCAGCAAGGCTTCGCCGCCGTCCTGGGCAATGCGGACCAGGTCGCCATCGCGCAGGCCGAGGCGATACGCCAGCGCGCGGTTCATCAGCGCCACGGGCGGCAGCGCATCGCGGGTCTTCTGCAGGCTGGGCGCACGCCGCACCAGCGCATCGGCGGCATAGATCGGCACTTCGGCAATCCGTGCGGGGCCGGCGGCGGCATTCGGCAGCGCCGCGAAAGTCATGTTCAAGTTATTGTTTTTATTGAATATTTCTGATTTTCCGTGGAGCGCCTCGCGCTGCGCATCGTCGGCGCCGTCGTGTTCGAAACCCTCCAGCCCGAGCAGATTGCCCAATACGCGCAGCACCTTCCACGCCGGACGCGTCTCGCCCAGCGGCTTGACCACCCCGTTGAAGGTCTGCACCCGGCCTTCGGTGCTGACAAAAGTGCCGGCAGTTTCGGTGAAGGGCGCGATCGGCAGCATCACGTTCGCGTAATCGGCGGCACCGTGCAGGAATGGACTCATCGCCACCACCAGCTCGGCCTGCTTCATCGCGGCAATCGCGGCCCGCGGGTTGGCGCAGTCGAGCTCCGGTTCGGCGCCCAGCAGCAGATAGGCCTTCAGCGGCGATTCGATCATCTGCCGAGCATTCCTGCCCGCGACCTTGCCGGTCGGCACGCAGCCGGCGACGTAGCCGCCGACGCTGTTCGCGGCCGCGCCGAGGAAACCGAAGGGACAGCCGAGAACCTGGGCCAGCGCCTGCGCCAGTGCATGCAGCGTCGCCGCGGCAGCATGCTGCTCGGCGAAATTGCCGAGGAACACGCCGGCCTTTTCGCCCGAGACAAGGCTTTCCGCCATGCGTTTGGCGGCATCAGTGACGGTCACCCCGGACAGGGCGCCGCGCACCGCCTCGGGCAACGCGGCGTTTTTGAGTTCTGCAGCAGCCTTCACCACCTGCGCCAGCACCTGCGGCAGCAGCGCCGGCGCCACAATCGCCTTGTTGGCGACGCGCATCAGCAGTTCGTCATCCGCGGCATGGATCAGGTTGAGCTGGGTCTGCTTTTTGGTCGACTGGCGCAGCCGGTGCGCCAGCAGCGGATGATCCTTGCGCAGCGTCGAACCGACCACCAGCACGCGGTCGAGCTGTGCGAAATCGGCAATGCTCATGCCGAGCCAGGGCACGCCGGCGCGCCTGCCGTCGGCGGAAAAATCACTCTGGCGCAGGCGGAAATCGACGTTGCCGGAACCGTAACCGCGCAAGAGCTTCTGCAGCAGGTGCAGTTCTTCCAGCGTCTGGTGCGGCGTCGCCAGCGCGCCGATGGCTTCGGCGCCGTGTGCGGCCTTGATGCGCTTGAGTTCGGCGGCGACGAATTCCAGCGCCGCCGGCCATTCAACCTCCTGCCAGCGGCCGTCGCGTTTCAGCATCGGTTTCGCCAAGCGCTGCTCGGAATTGAGCGCCTCGTAGGAGAATCGGTCCTTGTCCGACAGCCAGCATTCGTTGACGGCTTCGTTCTCGCGCGGCAGTGCGCGCATCACCCGGTTCTGCTTGACCTGCAGCGTCAGGTTGGAGCCGAGGCCGCAGTGCGGGCTCACCGAAGGCTTGCGCGTCAGCTCCCAGGTGCGGGCGCTGTAGCGGAAAGGCTTCGAGGTCAGCGCGCCGACCGGACAGAGGTCGATCACGTTGCCCGACAGCTCGGAATCGACGGTCTTGCCGACAAAGGTGATGATTTCCGAGTGCTCGCCGCGGCCGATCATGCCCAGCTCCATGATGCCGGCGATTTCCTGGCCGAAACGGACGCAGCGCGTGCAGTGGATGCAGCGCGTCATGTCGGTCGAGATCAGCGGACCGAGGTTCTTGTTGGCAACGACGCGCTTGTCTTCCTGGTAGCGAGACTCGCTGCCGCCGTAGCCGACCGCAAGGTCCTGCAGCTGGCATTCACCGCCCTGGTCGCAGATCGGGCAGTCCAGCGGATGGTTGATCAGGAGGAACTCCATGACCCCCTTCTGCGCGGTGACGGCGGCATCTGAATGCGTCCACACCTTCATGCCGTTGGTGACCGGCGTCGCGCAGGCCGGCAGCGGCTTGGGCGCCTTCTCGACCTGCACCAGGCACATCCTGCAGTTGGCGGCGATCGACAGCTTCCTGTGATAGCAGAAGTGCGGCACGAAGGTGCCGGCCTTGTTGGCGGCATCCATGATCGTGCTGCCTTCGGGCACTTCCATCAGCTTGCCGTCGAGTTCGATTTCGAGCATGGCGTCGGCCTAGATATAAGGTGCGACCAGGCACTTCTTGTGGTCGATGTGGTACTGGAATTCGTCGCGGTAGTGCTTAAGGAACGCCCGCACCGGCATCGCCGCCGCGTCGCCCAGCGCGCAGATCGTGCGGCCCTGGATGTTCTGCGCCACGTTGTCGAGCAGGTCGAGGTCCTCGGGCCTGCCCTTGCCGTGCTCGATGCGGTCGACCATGCGGTAGAGCCAGCCGGTGCCCTCGCGGCAGGGAGTGCACTGGCCGCAGGATTCCTCGTAGTAGAAGTACGACAGGCGCAGCAGCGACTTCACCATGCAGCGCGTCTCGTCCATCACGATCACGGCGCCGGATCCGAGCATCGAGCCGGCCTTGGCGATCGAGTCGTAATCCATGTCGGTGGCCATCATGATCTCGGCCGGCAGCACCGGCATCGAAGAGCCGCCGGGGATGACCGCCTTCAGCTTTTTGCCGTCGCGCATGCCGCCCGCCATCTCCAGCAGTTTCGGGAAGGGCGTGCCGAGCTTGACCTCGAAATTGCCGGGCCGCGCCACGTCGCCGGACATCGAGAAAATCTTGGTGCCGCCGTTGTTCGGCTTGCCCATGTTGAGGAAGGCCTCGCCGCCGTTGTTGATGATCCAGGGCACCGCGGCGAAGGTTTCGGTGTTGTTGATCGTGGTCGGCTTGCCGTAGAGGCCGAAACTCGCCGGGAACGGCGGCTTGAAGCGCGGCTGGCCCTTCTTGCCTTCCAGCGATTCGAGCAGCGCGGTTTCCTCGCCGC
>JAEYXO010000241.1 GCA_023431245.1 Pseudomonadota bacterium
GGCACGAAGGGCAGACACAATCCAAACGCCGGCGCCGAGTATGGCCGCATGACCCTGCATTTGCAAGGATTATCGCCTTGCGGCAGGATTCGTGGACTGTTTCCATACCCGGGAGAAATCCAGTGAAACTCTATTATTCGCCCGGCGCCTGCTCGCTCGCGCCGCATATTGTGCTGCTAGAAGCCGGATTCGCCTTTGACGCCGAAAAGGTCGACATCCCGAACAAGAAGACCGCTTCCGGCGCGGATTACTGGCAGATCAATCCCAAGGGTTACGTGCCGGCGCTGCAACTCGACAGCGGCGAGGTGCTGACCGAGGTCAGCACGATCCTGCAGTACCTCGCCGACCAGAAGCCTGCCGCGGGCCTCGCGCCGGCCGCCGGGACAATGGCGCGTTACCGGCTGATGGAAGCGCTCAACTTCATCGCCACCGAGGTGCACAAATCGGTGGGCGCGCTGTTCAATCCGCAGATGACGCCGGAGATGAAGGAGGTGCAGAAGGCCTACATCGCGCGGCGCTTCAAGGCGCTGGACGGCATGCTTGCCGGAAAATCCTGGATGACCGGCGACAGCTTCAGCGTCGCCGATGCCTACCTGTTCAACGTGCTGCGCTGGTGCGGGTACCACAAGATCGACCTCGCGCAGTGGCCGAACATCCAGGCCTTCTTCGCCCGCGCCGGCGAACGGCCGCAGGTGCAGGCGGCGATGCGCGCCGAGGGGCTGATCAAGTCCTGACGCGCCGGCGGCCGCCTTACTGCAGGTCGAGCTTCAGTTCGGCGATCAGCTTCTGCCAGCGGGCCATGCCGTCGCGGATCAGCGCGGCGACATAGTCCGGCGTGCTCGACTGCGGTTCGAAGCCCGCGGCCTGCAGTTTTTCGCTGACCGAGGGCTGCTTGAGGATCGCGCCCACCTCGGCGTTCAGCCGCGCCACGATGGGCCGGGGTGTTTTTGCGGGCGCCAGCATCGCGGTCCACTGGTAGACGTCGAAACCCTTGAGTCCGGATTCGTCAAGTGTGGGTACGTCGGGTAGCGCCGCGGAACGTTTTTTCGAGGTCACGGCCAGGATCCTGACGCGGCCGGCCTTCGCCTGCGGAATCACCGTCGAGGAACCAAGCACCGCGGCCGGCACCTGGCCGCCGCTCAGGTCGATGATGGCCTGGCCGCCGCCCTTGTACGGGATGTGCGTCATATCGATGCCGGTCATTTTCTTGATCAGTTCGCCTGAGAGGTGCTGCGAGGTGCCGGTGCCCGAGGTGCCGAAGGACAGCGGCTTCGTTTTCGCCAGCGCGATGAAATCCCTGACGGTTTTGGCGGGGGTGGCCGCATGCACCGCCAGCACCAGCGGCTGGGTCGACATCAGCGAAACCGGCGTGAAGCTGCTGCGCGGATCGAATTTCAGGTTCTTGAATGCCGACGGCAGCAGGGTCAGTGAGTCCGCGCTGGTGATCAGCGTGTAGCCGTCAGCCGCGGATTCCGCGACACCGGTGAAGGCGATGGTGCCGGTGGCGCCGGGGCGGTTGTCGACGACGACCTGCTGCCCCAGTTTGGGGCTGAGCTGCTCCGCGACGATGCGCGAAACCAGGTCGGTGGCGCCGCCGGGCACATAGGGCACGACCAGCCGCACCGGGCGCGCCGGCCAGGACGCGGACTGCGCGAAGGCGCCTGTCGCCAGGGTGGCGAAAGCGGCGGCGAGCAGCAGATTCGGGCGGCGGAGGTTCATGGCGGTTTCCTTTGTGCGGATTCGGTCGATGGGTGGCGGAATGGTTTTGCCATTCTGCGCCTTTGGAAGTAGCATTAGCAACTACTATGCCATCAAAACCTGTCCGGAACCATGTGAAAGTCGTGGCTGCCGGTGCCGCTGCGCCCCCGCTGGCCCCGGCATTGCGCGGCCTCGGTTTCACCGATTACGAAGCCCGCGCCTATGCCGCGCTGGCGGCGAAACAGCCGGCGACCGCCTACGAGATTGCCAATCAGGCCGGACTGCCCCGCGCCAACGTCTATTCGGCGCTGCGCACGCTGGAGGGGAAGGGGGCGATCCAGCCGGTGACCGAAAACCCCGTGCGTTACGTGCCGGTGAATCCGGAACAGTTTTTCCGCGGCATCCAGCGCAGCACTGCGGGGCTGTGCGAGGACGTCATGCGCGAAATGAAGCGCGCGGTCCGCAATGACGGCAATGACTATGTGTCCGTGCTGCGCGGTGAAGCCGAGGTGCGCCTGCGGCTGAAGGAAATGATTGACGGTGCGCGCCACCATGTCTGGATCAAGGGTACGGTGACGCTGATCGCGCCGCATGCGCGCGAACTGGCTGCGGCGGCGCGCCGCGGCGTCACCGTGCGCCTGATCGTGTTCGGCGGTGCGGTGCCCGGGCTGAAGCAGCACCGCCATATCCAGGTCATTCCGCACGAGGGCGACGGTGAACTTCACGGCCCGCCCTCGGATACCCTGCTGACCGTGACGGTGGACGGCAGCAGCATGCTGATAGCCTCGTTCATGGACGCCGTGCGGGCTTCGTTTGCGCGCGACTATTCCGTGATTTACGTGATCGAAACCCTGCTGCTGCATGAAATCTACCTCGCCGAAATCCATGCCGCCTTCGGGGATCAACTGGATGCGCGTTTCGGCCGGCAGCTCGCAAGCCTGCGCCGCAAGTACCGGCCGCGCAGCCGCGGCCGCCCCGTGATCGAGGGCCGGGAACCGGCAAGACAATGATCGCCGCACCAGTGCCGGCGCGGATATCCACAAGGAGTGTCAACCATGACTGAAAACAAACGCCCCAACATCGTGCTGATCCTCGCCGACAACCTCGGCTGGGGCGAACTGGGCTGCTACGGCGGCGGTGCACTGCGCGGTGCGCCCACGCCGCGCATCGACGCGCTGGCCGCTGCCGGGCTGCAACTGCTCAACTTCAATGTCGAGAGCGATTGCGTGCCGACGCGCTCGGCGCTGATGACCGGGCGCCACCCGATCCGCACCGGGGCGCAGCAGTCGGTGCCGGCAGGCCTGCCGCAGGGCATCATCCCGTGGGAGATCACGCTGGCCCAGTTGCTGAAGGACCGCGGCTATGCGACGGCGATCCACGGCAAGTGGCACCTGGGTGACCGTCCAGGCCGTTTTCCGACCGACCGCGGCTTTGACGAGTGGTACGGCATTCCGCGCACCACCAACGAAAGCATGTTCACCAGCTCGCCCGGCTATGACCCGAAGGTCACGCCGCTGCCCTGCGTGCTGGAAGCGAAGGCTGGCGAAACGCCGCGCGAGGCCGGGATCTACGACCTGGAAATGCGCCGGCGCATCGACGGCGACCTGGTGGCGAAGGCGCAGGACTTCATCACGCGCCAGCACGGGTCGGGCACGCCGTTTTTCGCCTACGTGCCGCTGACGCAACTGCACTATCCGACGATCCCGCACCGGGATTTTTCCGGCAGGACCGGCGCTGGCGACTTTGCCGATGCCATGGTCGAGATGGACCATCGCGTCGGGCAGTTGGTCGATACCGTGACCGCACTCGGCATCGAGAAGGACACGCTGTTCATTTTTGCCAGCGACAATGGCCCGGAATTCCGGCGGCCCTGGCGCGGTTCAGCCGGCATGTGGCAGGGCACCTATCACACGGCGATGGAGGGCGGGCTGCGCGCGCCCTGCATCCTGCACTGGCCCGGCCGGATTGCTGCCGGCGGCGTGTCCAACGAGATGGTGCATGTTGTCGATTTCTACGCCACGCTGGCGCGGTTGGCCGGAGCGGCCGTGCCGGATGACCGGCCGGTCGATGGCGTCGACCAGCTCGATTTTTTCACCGGCAAGAATGCCAAGTCCGCGCGCGAAGGTTTCCTGTTCTACATCAAGTCCGAATTGCGTGCGGCGAAGTGGCGCGACTGGAAAATGCACCTCGTCTGGGAGGCGGAGCCCAATGCCGGCA
>JAEYXO010000016.1 GCA_023431245.1 Pseudomonadota bacterium
TCGTCACCTCCGGCTCCGATGACATCATCGAGCAGATCAACAAGCAGCTGAACAAGCTGGTTGACGTGGTCAAGGTCGTGGACCTGTCGGAAGGCGAGCACATCGAGCGCGAGCTGATGCTGGTCAAGGTCCGCGCGATCGGCAAGGACCGTGAGGAGATGAAGCGCATGGCGGACATCTTCCGCGGGCGCATCATCGACGTCACCGACAAGGATTACACGGTCGAGCTGACGGGCCCGGGCTCCAAGCTGGACGCCTTCCTGAAGGCCATCGACCAGGCCGCGATCCTGGAAACCGTCCGCACCGGTGCTTCCGGCATCGGCCGCGGCGACCGCATTTTGAAAGTTTGAGGGTCGGCGGGGCGTTGACGCCCGTACCGGCTAACCGTTCACGTTTCATACAGAGGAAGACATGAAGATCTATTACGACAAAGACGCCGACCTTTCGCTGATCAAGCGCAAGCAGGTCGCCATCATCGGCTACGGCTCGCAGGGCCACGCCCACGCCAACAACCTGAAGGAGTCCGGGGTCAAGGTGACCGTCGGTCTGCGCAAGGATGGCGCCTCCTGGAACAAGGCCAAGAAGGCCGGCATCGCGGTCAAGGAAGTGGGCGACGCCGTCAAAGGCGCGGACCTGGTGATGATCCTGCTGCCGGACGAGCACCACGCCGACGTCTACCGTGACGAGATCGAGCCGAACCTGAAGAAGGGCGCGACGCTGGCTTTTGCCCATGGTTTCAACGTGCATTTCAAGCAGGTCGAGCCGCGCGCCGACCTCGACGTCATCATGATTGCGCCCAAGGGCCCCGGCCACCTGGTGCGTTCGACCTATACCCAGGGCGGCGGCGTGCCGGCGCTTATCGCGGTGGCCCAGAACCCGAGCAAGAAGGCACGCGACATCGCGCTGTCCTACGCGGCGGCGATCGGCGCGGCGCGTGCCGGCGTGATCGAGACCACCTTCCGCGAGGAATGCGAGACCGACCTGTTCGGCGAGCAGGTCGTGCTGTGCGGCGGCCTGTCGGCGCTGATCCAGGCCGGCTTCGAGACGCTGGTGGATGCCGGCTACGCCCCGGAAATGGCCTATTTCGAGTGCCTGCACGAAGTGAAGCTGATCGTGGACCTGATCTACGAGGGCGGCATCGCCAACATGCGTTACTCGGTGTCCAACACCGCGGAATACGGCGACTTCACGCGCGGTCCGCGCATTGTCACCGAAGAGACCCGCGCCGAGATGCGCCGGATCCTTGCCGAGATCCAGACCGGCCAGTTCGCGAAGGAGTTCATCCTCGAGAACAAGGCCGGCGCGCCCACGCTGAAAGCGCTGCGCCGCATCGGCCAGGCGCACCAGGTGGAGACTGTCGGCGCGAAGCTGCGCGACATGATGCCCTGGATCAAGAAGAACCGGCTGGTCGACCAGTCCAGGAACTGAAGACGCGTGAAGGGCGGTTTGTTCCGGGGTTGTCGCCCTGAGCGGCGGACCCCGTGCAAGCCGCCCTTTGCCATTTTTCATTGATGAAGACCTACCCTCATCCGATCATTGCCCGAGAGGGCTGGCCTTTTATCGCCATTGCCGTGGTTCTGGCGGCCGGCATTCACGGCTACGCCGGATTCGGATGGGCGGCGTTCCCGTGGCTGGTGGTGCTGTTCATGGTCCAGTTTTTCCGCGATCCGCCGCGTCGGATCCCGGAAGAGGCCGGTGCAGTCCTGTCGCCGGCGGACGGGCGCATCGTCTCGGTGGGGAGGGTGCGCGATCCCTATCTCGAGCGTGAGGCGCTGAAGATCAGCGTTTTCATGAATGTGTTCAACGCGCATTCGAACCGCAGTCCGGTGGATGGCACGGTGGAAAAAACCTGGTACTTCCCGGGAAGGTTCTTCAATGCCGATCTCGACAAGGCTTCGGCCGAAAACGAGCGTGCGGTGATCTACCTGCGCACCGCCGCCGGACACGATGTGACCTGTGTGCAGGTGGCGGGCCTGATCGCCCGGCGCATCCTGTGTTACGCGAAGGAAGGGCAGACAATGAAGCGGGGCGAGCGTTTCGGATTCATCCGTTTCGGATCGCGCGTGGATGTCTACCTGCCGCCGGAGTCGGTCCCGAAGGTCTGCGTCGGCGACAAGGTTTACGCGACCGAAACCGTGCTGGCTGTGCTGGCCTGACACCCGGGCGGCGACTGGTTTAAGATTGCGGCCATGGCCGAACTCAAGGAACACAAGCTCTTCATCAAGTCGCGGTTCGCGCGCCGCGGCATCTACTGGCTCCCGAACCTGTTCACGATTGCCGCGCTTTTCGCCGGTTTTTATGCGATCGTCCAGGCTGTCAGCGGGCGCTTCGAGCACGCGGCGATCGCCATTTTCGTGGCGCTGGTGCTGGACGGCCTTGACGGGCGGGTGGCCCGGCTGACCCATACCCAGAGTGCATTTGGCGCCGAGCTCGACAGCCTCTCCGACATGGTGTCCTTCGGTGTCGCACCGGCGCTGGTGGTGTATGTCTGGGCGCTGAAGGATTTTGCGGCCATGCAGACCGTACCGTTGCTGGGCCCCTGGCTGTCGACGAAACTGGGCTGGATCGCGGCCTTCGTCTATTGCGCCTGCGCGGCATTGCGGCTCGCCCGCTTCAACACCAACATCGACATCGTCGACAAGCGCTTCTTCCAGGGATTGCCCAGTCCTGCGGCCGCAGCGCTGGTTGCCGGCCTGGTGCTCGCGATGACCGAGTATCAGGTCAAGGGCGCGGAAGTGAAGTGGCTGGCCTGGGGGCTGACGCTGGTCGCCGGGTTGACGATGGTCAGCAACCTGCGGTTTTACAGCGGCAAGAACATCAACCTGCGCAAAAGTGTTCCTTTTTCGGCGGTGGTCGGTATTGCCCTGGGTTTCGTTCTGCTGATCTCCTTTGCCAACACGCTTCCCGAACTGCTGTTTACGCTGTTTGCCCTTTACGGGCTGTCGGGTTATGCGCTCTGGGTGTATGACCGTTTTCGCCGGAAACCGCCGGCTGAGCCTGCGCCCTGACGGGCTTGCGGGCCCGGGGAAAAGCCGATATATTCATTTCATCATGTCCGGTTCAATGCAGACCCTGAAGTTCCTCCCGCTCGCCGCGCTTGCGCTGGCGGGTCTGCTGCTGCGCGGCCGCGCGCGCTAACCCTACTCCTCATTCCAATTGCAGTTCCCAGTCCGGCGCCAACATCGGAGCCGGAAAACCCGATTTACGGTCGTGCGCCGCGCGCAGGCCGGCAACAGCTGAGGTATCCATCATGGGCAAGGAAAAACTGATCATATTTGACACCACGATGCGCGACGGTGAACAGAGTCCCGGCGCGTCGATGACCAGGGACGACAAGCTGCGCATTGCGCGCCAGCTGGAGCGCATGCGCGTGGATGTCATCGAGGCCGGATTCCCGGCGGCGAGCGACGGCGATTTCGAATCGGTGCAGGCGGTGGCCCGCGCGATCAAGGACAGCACGGTCTGCGGTCTCGCCCGCGCCAACGAGAAAGACATCCGCCGCTGCGGCGAAGCGGTGCGGGTGGCTGCGCAGCCGCGCATCCACACCTTCATCGCCACTTCCCCGATCCACATGGAGAAGAAGCTGCGCATGGAGCCGTCACAGGTCATCGACCAGGCGGTGCGGGCGATCAAGTGGGCGCGTGAATATACCGACAACGTCGAGTTCTCCCCCGAAGACGCCGGCCGGTCCGACCTGGACTTTCTTTGCCGCATTCTCGAGCAGGTGATCAAGGCCGGCGCCCGCACCATCAACGTGCCGGATACCGTCGGCTACACCCTGCCTGACCAGTTCGGGCGCCTGATCAAGAACCTGCGCGAGCGCATCCCCAATTCCGACCAGGCGATCTGGTCCGTGCACTGCCACAACGACCTCGGCCTCGCCGTCGCCAATTCGCTGTCTGCGGTGCTGAACGGCGCGCGCCAGGTGGAGTGCACCATCAACGGCCTCGGCGAGCGCGCGGGCAATGCGGCCCTCGAGGAAATCGTGATGGCCGTGCGGACACGCCAGGACATCTTCAATTGCGACACTGATGTCGACGCCACGCAGATCGTGCCGGCCTCGAAGCTGGTGTCCGGCATCACCGGTTACCCGGTGCAGCCGAACAAGGCCATCGTCGGCGCCAATGCCTTTGCCCACGAGTCCGGCATCCACCAGGACGGCGTGCTGAAGCATCGCGAGACCTATGAAATCATGAGCGCCGAATCAGTCGGCTGGACCACCAACCGGCTGACGCTCGGCAAGCTTTCCGGCCGCAATGCCTTCAAGACCCGCTTGCAGGAGATCGGCGTCGAGCTGGAGTCGGAGGAGGCGCTCAACGCGGCGTTCAAGCGTTTCAAGGAGCTCGCGGACAAGAAGCGCGAAATTTTCGACGAGGACCTCCATGCGTTGATCAGCGAGGAAAACCTCGAGCACGTCGAAAACGAGCGTTTCAACCTGGTGTCCCTGACCGCGCATTCGGAGACCGGAGAGCAGCCCTATGCCCGCATCATGATGTCCGATGATGGCAGGGAACGCCCCTCCGAGGCCCAGGGCAGCGGGCCGGTCGATGCCGCATTCAAGGCGATCGAGGCACTGGTGCACAGCGGGGCTGAACTGCTGCTGTATTCGGTCAATGCCATCACCACCGGCACCGACGCCCAGGGCGAGGTCACCGTGCGGTTGTCGAAGGACGGGCGCATCGTCAATGGCCAGGGGGCGGATACCGACATCGTGGTGGCATCGGCCAAGGCCTACATCAACGCCCTGAACAGGCTGTTTGCCAAGGTCGAGCGGCTGAATCCGCAGCTCTGACCATTGCGGATTCCGCCGGTGCCGTGCCGGCCGAGCTGAAGCGGCCGGTCAGGCCGTTGTTCCGGTTCCTGCGTGTCCGGAGCTGCGGCCGGCACGCAGGTGGGCGATGGCCGCGAAATAAAACGCCACGGACAGCGCGGTTTCCACCAACCCCAGCGTTGCGCTCATCCCGCTGTCCGACCACCCGCGCACAACACCTTCCGTGAAGTAGGCAAGGATCAGCATGGTCGAGGCGCGGTAGGTGTAGTTGCGGCCGCGCGCGATGCCCGGGAGTATCCACAGCAGCGGCAGCGCCTTCAGTGCCAGCCAGGAGCCGCCGGGCCGCAGCGGCGCCAGCCACAGTTCCCAGGCCAGGCAAAGCAGCAGCAGTGCGGCGAGCAGGGCAGTTGCTGCTCCCTGCCAGCGCCGGGCCGCAGCCAGGCTCATGTCGACAGCTTCAGTGCGGTTTCCGCGAGTCGGCGGCCGAGCAGCATGCACAGTTTTTTCTCGTCCCCCGACACGGGCAGCTCGGCGTTTGCGCCGGCGAGGTGGCTGGCGCCGTACGGCGTACCGCCGGTAGTTGTCGTCAGCAGTTCCGGCGCGGAATAGGGCAGGCCGACAATCAGCATGCCGTGGGGCAGCAGCGGCAGCATCATCGACACCAGCGTGGTTTCCTGGCCGCCATGCAGGCTGGCCGTCGACGTGAACACGGCGGCGGGTTTGCCGGCGAGCGCGCCTCTCAGCCACAGCGCCGAGGTGGAGTCCCAGAAATATTTCATCGGCGCCGCCATATTGCCGAACCGGGTCGGCGAGCCCAGGGCCAGCCCCGCGCATTCCTCGAGGTCGCCCGCTTCGGCATAAGGTGATCCCGCATCCGGCACGGCGGCGGCGGTGGCTTCGCTGACTGCGGACACGGGGGGCACCGTGCGCAGGCGCGCAACGGCACCGGCCTGTTCGACGCCGCGCGCGACCAGTTGCGCCATTTCCCGCGTTGCGCCGTGACGGCTGTAGTAAAGGACCAGGATTTCCTGCATGGTGACGGCGCTTACTGCACTGTGCCGCTGCTGGCCGGCGGCGTGTACCGCCAGTGGCCGTCCCAGGCACGCAGAACCAGGTTGGGATATTCGGCCTTGCCGAGGCTGCCGTTGTAGCGGCCCAGTGCGCGGAACAGGTTGCCCTTCTCGATATCGAGATAGTGGCGGAGTATGGTGCAGCCGTAGCGCAGGTTGGTGCGCAGGTGGAACAGGTTGTGGTCGGCAGAGCCGATCAACTTGGCCCAGAACGGCATCACCTGCATGTATCCGCGGGCGCCGGCGCTGGACACCGCATATTTGCGGAAGGCGCTCTCGACCTGGATCAGTCCCAGCACCAGCTGCGGATCGAGCCCGGCGCGCTTGGCCTCGTAATGCACGGTGACGAGGAATTCCTCCCGCGTGACGCGGTCCGGCATCCTTTTCGCGAGCCGCGAGGACATGGCTGCCAGCCAGGCCCGTGCCTCCCGTTCGTCATCGAAAGCCAGCACCGGCACCGCGTGGTCGGCGATGGCGCGGTGCAGGGAGGCCTTGACGCTGGCCGACAGCGGTTCGTATTTCTGCGCGCCGCCGTGGCCCGGTGCCGACGCCAGCGCCAGGCTGAAGGCGAGAATGGTGCTGATCAGTCTCCGCATACCATTGATTTTATTATATTTTTTGCATCGGCTTGGGGCAGGTTTTGTGGCTGCGCATCGCGCCGGCCCTTGTATTCGAACTGGCCTTCCTTGAGGCCGCGATCACCGATGACAACGCGGTGCGGCACGCCGATCAGCTCCATGTCGGCAAACATCACGCCCGGGCGCTCGTCGCGGTTGTCGAGCAGCACGTCGATGCCTGCCGCCGCGAGTTCGTCGTGCAGCTGGTCCGCCGCTGCCCTGACCTGCGCGTTCTTGTGGTAGCCGATGGGTGTGATCGCGACGTCGAAGGGCGCGATCGCCTGCGGGAAAATGATGCCGCGTTCGTCGTGGTTCTGTTCGATCGCGGCAGCGACGATGCGCGTGACACCGATGCCGTAGCAGCCCATTTCCATGATCTGCGTCTTGCCGGATTCGTCGAGGAAGCCGAGGTTCAGCGCCTGGGAGTACTTCGTGCGCAGCTGGAAGATGTGGCCGACTTCGATGCCGCGGCAGATCTCCAGCGTGCCCTTGCCGTCGGGTGAGGGATCGCCGGACACCACGTTGCGGATGTCGGCGAAAACCGGTTCCGGAAAATCGCGGCCGATGTTGGCGCCGGTGTAATGGTGGTCATCGGTGTTGGCGCCGATGGCGAAATCGGACATCGCGCTGACGGCCCGGTCGGCAATCACGGCTCCCGCAAATCCGACCGGACCCAGTGATCCAGGGCTTGCGCCGAAGGCGGCGCGGATGTTCTCGGCGGAAGCAAACGCGACCGGCTGCTTCAGCTGCGGCAGCTTGCCCGCCTTGATCAGGTTCAGTTCATGGTCGCCGCGCAGCAGCAGCAGCACCGGCCGGCCATCGGCACCGTCGACGACAACGGCCTTGACGGTGCGGTCGGCGGGCAGCTTGAGAAACTTGCACAGCTCCTCGATGGTTTTGACGCCCGGGGTGTGCACTTTCTGCAGGGGCTGCGAGGCTGCCGGACGCGCAGCAGCCGGAGCGACCGCCTCGGCCAGCTCGACGTTGGCGGCGTAATCCGACTGCGGGCAGTAGGCGATGGCGTCTTCGCCGGAATCGGCGAGCACGTGGAATTCATGCGAGCCGGTGCCGCCGATCGAGCCGGTGTCGGCGGCAACCGGGCGGAACTTCAGCCCCAACCGCGTGAAGATGCGGCTGTAGGTGTCGTGCATGTTGCGGTATTCGCGCGCCAGATCGTCATAGTTGGCATGGAAGGAGTAGGCATCCTTCATGACGAACTCGCGGCCGCGCATCACGCCGAAGCGCGGCCGGATCTCGTCGCGGAACTTGGTCTGGATCTGGTAGAAGTTCAGCGGCAGCTGGCGGTAGCTCTTGATCTCGCGCCGCACCACGTCGCTGACGACTTCCTCGTGTGTGGGGCCGAAGCAGAAATCGCGCTGGTGGCGGTCCTTGATGCGCAGCAGTTCGGGGCCGTACTGCTCCCAGCGCGTCGATTCCTGCCACAGTTCGGCAGGCTGCACCGCCGGCATCAGCAGTTCGATCGCGCCGCCGCGGTTCATTTCCTCGCGGATGATGTTTTCGACCTTGCGCAGCACGCGCAGGCCCAGCGGCATCCAGGTGTAGACCCCGCTGGTCAGGC
>JAEYXO010000094.1 GCA_023431245.1 Pseudomonadota bacterium
ATTTCAAACATCGAACCGCGGTCGACAATGCACTGGATCACCTTGCGCATGTCGTAGACCTGGTTGGTCGATTCCGGGATCAGCGACATCACGTCGCGGATCGCCTCGTCCGAACCCTCGGGCACCGGGTACTCCGGCGGCGGCTCCATGTGGTGGCTGGGCAGGTAGGACAGGAACTGCTTGATCGCGTCGATCGCCTGCTCGTCGGTGTCGACCACCTGGTCGACGAGGCCGCTGACCTCCGAATGCACGCGCCAGCCGCCAAGCTCCTCGCCGTCGCACTGCTTGCCGGTGGCCATCGAGATCAGCCGCGGGCTCGACACCGCCATGATCGCGCCCTTGCGCATCACGCAGAAGTCCGACATCGAGCCGTACCAAGCCGAGGAGCCGTAGCAGTGGCCCAGCACGCCGGCCGCCCAAGGCACCTCGCGCATGCGCAGGTATTCCTGGGGGTCGTCCTTGGAGCCGATCGAGCCCGCGCCCATCACGTCGGGCATGCGCGCGCCGGTGGATTCGCCGAGGAAGACCAGCGGGATGCCGCGTTTTTTGGCGACGGCCTTCATCTGCTTCAGCTTCTTGATGTTGATCTGGGCGCTGGAGGCGCCCTTCACCGTGAAGTCGTTGGAAATCGCGGCCACCTCGCGGCCATTGACGCGGCCGTAGCCCGCAACCTTGCCGTCGGCCGGCGTGGTGGTTTTGTCTTCCGGACGGTTCGAGACGCTGAACAGCCCGGACTCGAGAAAAGTGCCGGCATCGAAGAGGCGGTCGAGGCGCTCCCGTGCGTTGAGCAGGCCCTCGGCCTTGCGCGCGGCGAGCTTCTCCGGCCCGCCCATCGCCAGGGCGCGCTGTTTGCGTTCGTCGAGTTTGCGGATCAGTTCTTCAAAGGCCATGTTTTTTCAACTCAGCAGTGCAATCGCCCTTCGACAAGCCCAGGGCGAACGGTGGTGGAAAACCGGACAGACTCCGTTCGTCCTGAACCTGTCGAAGGATGAACGGAGATCCGTGACTACAGTTTGATGCCCAGGTCGCGCACCAGCCTGCCCCATTGCGCAATGCCGCTGCGCATCGACTCCTGCAACTGCTCCGGCGTGCCGCCCGCGGGCTCGGTGCCGTCGGCGGCAAAGGCCGCTTTTACTTCGGGCAGCGCCAGCACGGCATTGGCATCGCGGTTGATCTGCCGGATCAGCGACTGCGGCGTTTTCGCCGGGGCCAGCATCGCGAACCAGGTCGCCGCGGAGTAGCCGGGCAGACCGGATTCGGCGACGGTCGGCACCTCGGGCAGGAGCGGCGAACGCTGGGCCGACGTCACGCCGAGCACGCGCAGGCGCCCGCTCCTGATCTGCGGCAACGCAGCCGGGAACGGCGCGAAGGACAGCTGGATCTGGCCGCCCATGACGTCGGTGACCGCGGGATTGGCGCCCTTGTACGGGATGTGCGTCATCTGGATGCCCGTCAACGCCTTGAAATGTTCGGCGAAGAGATGGTTCCAGGTGCCGTTGCCGGCCGAGCCGTAATTCAGCTTGCCCGGATTGGCCTTGCCGTAGGCAATCAGTTCGGTGACATTCTTGATCGGCAGTCCCGGATTGACCACCAGCAGTCCCGGCGGCTGCGACACCAGCACCACCGGCGCCAGATCCTTCAGCGGGTCGTACGGCAGTTTCGGAAACAGGCTGGGGCCGACGAGGATGTTGCCGAAGGAGGCCAGCGCGAGGGTGTAGCCGTCGGCCGGCGCCTTGGCCAGCATTTCGACACCCAGCGTGCCGCCGGCGCCGGCACGGTTGTCGACCACCACCTGC
This sequence comes from Pseudomonadota bacterium, assembly GCA_023431245.1. Classification (GTDB taxonomy): domain Bacteria; phylum Pseudomonadota; class Gammaproteobacteria; order Burkholderiales; family SG8-41. The sequence continues at coordinate 1,797 of JAEYXO010000094.1, forward strand.
TGCCCCCATCTTTCCGTCAGCTTCTGCGCGATCAGCCGGCCCTGCACATCGGTGTTGCCGCCGGGCGCGAAAGGCACGATGAAACGCACCGGGCGCGCGGGATAATTCTGCGCGGCGGCGGGAATCGCCGCGGACAGTGCGGCGGCAATCAGGACCAGGGCTGGGTAAGACATGGGTACTCCTCCTGCAATGCCCCTTGCGCTGCGGTCTTGCTGCCGCCTGTGCGCGGGACGGGTTCAAGTTCATGCGCCGCGGGCTGCGGCGCCCCGGATCAGTAGCTGGTCGGCCAGTTGCGCAGCAGATGTTCGCCGACGCCGTTTTTCATGCCGCGGCGGTGCACGTCGAGCGTGCGGATCAGCCACTGGCGGGTATCGCGCGGATCAAGCACATGCTGGGCTTCGTAGAGCTCGGCGAGGCCCCAGGCCGAGGTGTCGCGCTCGACTTCGGCTTTCAGTTTTGCAAATTTTTCCGGGTCGTCCTGCTGCTTGACGCCGTAGAGCACGTTGACCGACACCGCCGGATCCATGAAGCCGAGATCGGCCATCGGCCACACCGCGACTTCATCCGCGTTCTTGCCGCCAGCCATGTTGATGAAGGCCTGGCCGTAGTTCTTGCGCATGATGATCGTGATCTTGGGCACCGTGACCTGGGTCAGCGCATTCATCCAGTTGATGACCTTGCCCGGCATGCCGCGCAGCTCGCCCTCGATGCCGATCAGGAAGCCCGGCACATCAACCATGAACACCAGCGGCACATTGAAGGAATCGCAGAGCACCATGAAGCTGATGACCTTCTGCACCGCGTCGGCATCAAGCGCGCCGCCCTTGAACATCGGGTTGTTGGCGATGAAACCGGTGGTCTTGCCGTCGACGCGGGCGAGCACCGTCGCGATCGATTTGCCGTAACGCTCCTTCAGCTCGAAGCAGGAGTCCCGGTCGGCGACGGCGGCGATGATCTTGCGCACGTCGTACACCTTGTTGCGCGACTCCGGCAGGATGTCGAAGATGTTCTTGCAGGCCTCATCGGAACCCTCGGGCACCGGCGCTTCCGGCGGCGGCTGCAGGTAATGGCTGGGCAGGTAGGACAGGAATTTCTTGATCGCGTCCATCGCCTGCTCGTCGGTATCCACCGCCATGTCGGCCAGCCCCGAGATGCCGGTCAGCAGCTTCCAGCCACCGAGCTCTTCGGCAGTGATCGGCTTGTTGATTGCGATCGAGGTCACGTTGGGGCTGGCGATCGCCATGATCGCGCCTTTGCGCATGACCACGAAATCCGACATCGCCGAGTACCAGGTCGAGGAGCCGTAACACTGGCCCAGCAGCGCCGAACACCAGGGCGATTCGCGCAGGCGCTGGTACTCGGTGGGATCCTGGGCAATGATCGCGCGCCCGGCGGAACCCATGCGGTCGGGCATGCGCGCGCCCGAGGATTCGCCCAGCATCACCAGCGGCATGCCGCGCTTGGTCGCGACCTGCTTCACATGCTTGATCTTCTTCATGTTGATCACCGCGCTCGAGGCACCGAGCACGGTGAAATCATTGGAGACCAGCGCAATCTCGCGGCCGTTGATTTTCGCGAAGCCGGCAATCTTGCCGTCGGCCGGCGTCTTGTGTTTGACCTCGGGCCGGTTGCTGCGGGCAAACAGGCCCGATTCGATGAACGAACCCTTGTCGATCAGGTAGTCGATGCGCTCCCGCGCGTTGAGGTGGCCTTCGGCCTTGCGTTTGGCCAGTTTCTCGGGCCCGCCCATGGCCATTGCCTCGGCGGTTTTCTGCTGGAATTCTTCGATCAGTTTTTCAAAAGCCACGGCATTCCTCGGTTTCAGCACGGATTTGGAGAGATTTTCAGTAGCGGAGCATAACTTTTACCCCTATTGTCGTCAAGAAGATTGTCGACAATCATACAAAGTTGGCTGTTCGATAAACGACCCTGGAATGCGGCTCAGCGGTCTTTCAGCAGATGCCGCGCAATCACCAGCTGCTGGATCTGGCTGGTGCCCTCGTAGAGCCGGAACAACCGCACGTCGCGGTACAGCCGCTCCACCGCCGAGGCCTGCATATAGCCGGCGCCACCGTGGATCTGCACCGCACGGTCGGCGACGCGGCCGACCATCTCGGCGCAGAACAGCTTGGCGCAGGAGGCTTCCATCGTGATGCCGGCGCCGCCGTCCTTCTTGCGCGCGGCTTCGAGCACCATGCTGCGCGCGGCATAAACCTCGGCCTTGGAGTCGGCAAGCATCGCCTGCACCAGCTGGAACTCGGCGATTGGCTTGCCGAACTGCCGGCGTTCCCTGGCGTAATTCAGCGCCTCGTCAAGCAGGCGTTCGGCGGCACCGGCGCAGACCGCGGCAATGTTGAGCCGTGCCTTGTCGAGCACCTTCATGGCGGTCTTGAAACCCTGGCCTTCCTGCCCGCCGATCAGGTTGGCCGCGGGCACGCGCACGTTGTCGAACACCACGTCGGCGGTATGCGAGCCGCGCTGGCCCATCTTTTTGTCGTACGGGCCGACCGTCAAACCCGGCGTATTGCGTTCGACGATGAAGGCGGACACGCCTTTCGCGTCTTTCGAGTTCGGGTCGGTGCGCGCCATCAGCGTGAAGATATCCGCCTCGGGCGCATTGGTGATGTAACGCTTGCTGCCGTTGATGACGTAATGGTCGCCGTCGCGTTTCGCCATCGTGCGCAGCGAGCCGGCATCGGAACCGGCCTCGGGCTCGGTCAGCGCGAAGGACCCGGTGATTTCGCCCGAGGCGAGCCGCGGCAGGTATTTCTTCTTCTGCTCCGGCGTGCCGTCGATGACGATGCCCTGGGAGCCGATGCCGGTATTGGTGCCGAAACGCGAGCGGAACACCGGCGAGGCGTAACACACGGCCATCGAGGTCAGCGCCTCCTCCTCGGTGGTCAGGCCAAGGCCGCCGTACTCCTCGGGAATGGTCAGTCCGAACAGGCCCAGCTCGCGCATCGCGCCGACGATGTCGGCGGGAATTTCATCGGTCTC
>JAEYXO010000181.1 GCA_023431245.1 Pseudomonadota bacterium
CTGCGGCACCGTGCAGGTAAGCCGCGGCAGTCAACGCATGGCGCTCGTCAACACCCTGTGCCAGCAGCGCGACGAGGATGCCGGTCAGCACATCCCCCATGCCGGCCGCAGCCATCCCCGGATTGCCAGAGCCGTTTATCGCCCAATGACCGTCCGGCCAGGCACAGACGCTGCCGCAGCCTTTCAGCACCACAGCGCAATCCAGTTCACGGGCGAGCCGCAGGGCGGCCGCGACACGGTCAGCCTGCACGTCATCGGTATCGCAGCCGAGCAGGCGTGCGGCTTCAGCCGGGTGCGGCGTCAGGAGGGTTTCCGCAACCTTTTGTTTTAATTTGTCTTTTAGCTCGGGGAAGGCGGCGATCAGATTCAGAGCATCGGCATCAAGCACCAGCGGCAGGTCTTTTTCGAGCGCCCAGTCGAGATATTCCGCGGCGTCGGGCGAATCGCCGAGACCGGGGCCGACAGCGAGAGCACCGAGGTGTTCGAGGCGCAGCACACCATCCGCGGGGCGCAGCATCAGTTCAGGCTGCAGGGGATCCAGTAGCGGCACATCGTCGGCAAGCAGTCCGGCATAAACACGTCCCGTCCCGCATTTGAGCGCGGCACGTGCGGCGAGCAGAGCGGCGCCGTTCATTCCGGGTGCTCCACCGACGATGCCGGCACTGCCATAGCTGCCCTTGTGCGAATTGCGCAGCCGGGGCGGCAGCAGGCGGGTCAGCACGCCGTCCGTGATCAGCACGCCATGCGGCGCAGCCGCCACGGCATCGCCGAGGCCAAGGTCGGCGATCTGCAGCACGGCGCAATGGTCGGGGCCGTCGCCGGTCAGCAGGCCGGGCTTCAGCGCAATGAACGTGAGGGTGTGGTCGGCGACGATGGCCGCGCCGCGCACGCAGCCGGTGTCGGCGTCGAGGCCGCTCGGCACGTCGAGCGCCAGCACCGGCGCATCCAGCGCATTGACCTGCTCGATCAAAGCGGCGTAATCCCCGGTCAGATCGCGCTGCAGGCCGATACCGAACAGGCCGTCGATGACCAGCGACCAGTCCTGTTCCGCCGGCAGGTTTGGGGCGATGTCACCGCCGGCCTGCTGCCAGGCACGCAGCGCGGCTGCGGCATCGCCGGCGTATTTGCCGGTGCCTGCGGGGCAGACCACGACGACCTTGAACCACCAGGATTTGAGATGGCGCGCGACGACCAGCGCATCGCCGCCGTTGTTGCCGGGACCGGCCAGCACCAGCACCGGTTTGCCGCTGTCATCGGCCAGTGTGCGCGCGAGTTCGGCGGCGGCCAGGCCGGCGTGCGCCATCAGCGGGGCGGGATCGGCGCCGGCGAGGGCGGCCTGCTCGACGCCGCGCAGGTCGGCCGTCAGCAGCACCGGCGCGGCATGCGGCAAGTGACTGTTCATCCTGCGATTTTAGCGCATGCGCCGCGGCGGACCGCTGCGGGTTTCGGGTAAAATTGCGCTTTACCAACACCTGCATACCATGCCGCATTTCCTCAAGCTCAGAGGACGCGACGCCCTCTCGGCATTCCGCCGCAGCAAACTGCTCCAGGCCACGGCCGCAAGCCTTCCCGGCCTGCAGATCAACGCCGAATACTGGCATTTCATCCAATTGCGGCAGCCTCTGGACGACGCGGAGCGTCATCGGCTGGAACGCGTGCTGACCTACGGTCCGGCGACGGCGACGGTGGCCCAGCAGGGCACGCTGCTGCTGGTGACACCGCGGCTGGGCACGATCTCGCCGTGGTCGTCGAAGGCGACCGACATCGCGACACACTGCGGCCTGCCGGCGGTGGAGCGCATCGAACGCGGCGTGGCCTGGTGGTGCAGTGCCAACGGCAAATCGCTGACGGATGAGCAGCGCAAGGCACTGCTGCCGCTGATACATGACCGCATGACCGAGTCGGTGCTCGGCGCGCTGGACGATGCGCAGGCGCTGTTCCGCCATATCGAGCCAAAGCCGCTGGCGACCGTCGACCTGCTGGGCGGCGGGCGCGCGGCGCTGGTGCGCGCGAATACGGAGATGGGGCTCGCGCTGTCGCCGGACGAAATCGATTACCTGCTCGACAACTTCAGCCGCATCGGCCGCAACCCGACCGACGTCGAACTGATGATGTTCGCCCAGGCGAATTCCGAGCATTGCCGCCACAAGATCTTCAACGCCGACTGGATCGTCGACGGCGAGAAGCAGCAGCGTTCGCTGTTCGGCATGATCCGCACCACCCACGAGAAGCATCCGCAGGGCACGGTGGTCGCGTATTCCGACAACTCCTCGGTGATCGAAGGGGCCGAGGTCGAGCGTTTTTATCCGGCAGAGGGCGGCGGCTACGGCTACAGCCGGGAGCTGACCCACATCCTGATGAAGGTGGAGCCGCACAACCATCCGACGGCGATCTCGCCCTTTCCCGGCGCGTCCACCGGCGCCGGCGGCGAAATCCGCGACGAGGGCGCCACCGGCCGCGGTGCCAAGCCGAAAGCGGGGCTGACCGGCTTCTCGGTGTCGAACCTGCGCATTCCCGGCGCCGTGCAGCCCTGGGAAGCGAATGCGGTCGGAAAACCCGGCCGCATCGCTTCCGCAC
>JAEYXO010000205.1 GCA_023431245.1 Pseudomonadota bacterium
GCGGCCAGCTCGCGCCGATGATCCACTCATTCCTGATGAAGGCCGCCCCGGCGGCCGCCTGAACGCGCGGCGCACCCCGCCGCGCCGGGACACACATGCAACTCCGCCATTACCTCCAGTTCCGGGATTTCAGCGCCGCCGAATACGCGCATGTTTTCGCGCGCGCGGCCTGGATCAAGGCGAAGTTCAAGCGCTACGAGCCATACCTGCCGCTGCACGACCGCACGCTGGCGATGATCTTCGAGAAGAACTCGACCCGCACCCGCGTCTCCTTCGAGGCCGGCATGCTGCAGATGGGCGGCTCGGTGATCAACCTGACCTCCGCCGACACCCAGATCAGCCGCGGCGAGCCGGTCGAGGACATGGCGCGCGTGATCACGCGCATGGTCGACATCGTGATGATCCGCACCTTCGAGCAGGAAATCATCGACCGCTTCGCCTCGCACTCGCGGGTGCCGGTGATCAACGGCCTGACCAACGAATACCACCCCTGCCAGATCCTCGCCGACATCTTCACCTTCATCGAACACCGCGGCCCGATCCGCGGCAAGACGGTGGCCTGGATCGGCGACTCCAACAACGTCTGCAACACCTGGCTGCAGGCGGCGGAGGTGCTCGATTTCAACGTGCATGTGTCGACCCCGCCCGGCTATGAAGTCGAACCCGAGCGCGCCGGCCTCTACGGCACCGACCACTACGAGGAATTCAAGGACCCGATGGACGCGGTGCGCGACGCCGACCTCGTCACCACCGATGTCTGGACCAGCATGGGCTTCGAAGCCGAGAACGAGGCGCGCAAACGCGCCTTCGAGGACTGGTGCGTGGATGCCGACATGATGCGCGTCGCGAAAAAGGACGTGCTCTTCATGCACTGCCTGCCCGCCCACCGCGGCGAGGAAGTCACCGCCGATGTCATCGACGGCCCGCAGAGCGTGGTCTGGGATGAAGCGGAGAACCGCCTGCACGCGCAGAAAGCGCTGATGGAGTTTTTATTGCTGGGCAAAGTTACCCCATGAAGCGCGTGCCTTGGGTTCCGGGGGAGGCTAACTTGCCTTGGCAAGTTAAGGCATCGGGCTCGCCCGATGCCGGCCGACACCAAAACCCAAAAGCGCAAAAAGCCCTGATGGAGTTCCTGCTGCTCGGACAGGTGCAGCCCTGATCTTCGGCGGCACCGGCCGGCGCTGCCCGCCCCCCCCCGCCCCTCTTGAACTACACGGATATGGATATGAAAAAAGTCAATAAAATCAACAAGGTAGTGCTTGCCTACTCGGGCGGCCTCGACACCTCGGTGATCCTCAAGTGGCTGCAGGACGTCTACGGCTGCGAGGTCATCACCTTCACCGCCGACATCGGCCAGGGCGAGGAAGTCTCGCCGGCACGCAAGAAGGCGAAGCTGATGGGCGTCAAGCAGATCTTCATCGAGGACCTGCGCGAGGAATTCGTGCGCGACTTCGTGTTCCCGATGTTCCGCGCCAATGCCGTTTACGAGGGCGAATACCTGCTCGGCACCTCGATCGCGCGGCCGCTGATCGCCAAGCGCATGATCGAGATCGCGAAAAAAACCGGCGCCGATGCGGTGTCGCACGGCGCCACCGGCAAGGGCAACGACCAGGTGCGCTTTGAGCTCGGCGCCTATGCGCTGATGCCCAACGTCAAAATCATCGCCCCCTGGCGCGAATGGGACCTGCTGTCGCGCGAGAAGCTGCTCGCCTATGCCGACAAACACGGCATCCCCGTCGACTACAAGAAACGCAAGGGCGGCGCGCCGTACTCGATGGATGCCAACCTGCTGCACATTTCCTATGAGGGCGGCATCCTCGAGGACCCGTCCTTCGAGCCCGAAGATTCGATGTGGCGCATCACGGTGTCGCCGGAAAAGGCGCCGAACAGGCCTGAATATGTCGAACTGACCTACGCCCGCGGCGACATCGTCGCCATCAACGGCAAAAAAATGTCGGCGGCGCAGGTGCTGACCAAACTCAACCAGCTCGGCGGCAAACACGGCATCGGACGCCTCGACCTGGTCGAGAACCGCTATGTCGGCATGAAATCGCGCGGCTGCTACGAAACCCCCGGCGGCACCATCATGCTGCGCGCCCACCGCGCGATGGAATCGATCACGCTGGACCGCGAAGTGCTCGCGCTGAAGGACGACCTGATGCCGCGTTATGCGCGGCTGATCTACAACGGCTACTGGTTCAGCCCGGAGCGGCTGCTGATCCAGCAGCTGGTCGACGAATCGCAGAAACCGGTCAACGGCACCGTGAAGGTCAAGCTCTACAAGGGCACCGTCACCACGGTCGGCCGCGCATCGAAGACCGACTCGCTGTTCGATCCGGCGATTTCGACCTTCGAGGACGACAAGGGCGCCTACGACCAGGCCGACGCCGCCGGCTTCATCAAGCTGAACGCGCTGCGGCTGCGCATTGCCGCCAAGCTGCGCAAAAACCGCAAATAAGCCCCGGGAACCCGCCATGTCACAGTTCGACAACGTCTCCGTCACCAAGAAAGCCAACGTCTACTTCGACGGCAAATGCGTCAGCCACTCCCTGCAGCTGGCCGACGGCAGCCGCAAGTCGGTGGGCGTGATCCTGCCGTCAACGCTGACCTTCAACACCGACGCACCGGAGCGTATGGAAATCATCGCCGGCAGGGGCCGCTACAAACTCGCCGGCGGCGACTGGAAAACCGTCAGCGCCGGCGACAGCTTCGACGTGCCCGGCAAGTCGAGCTTCGACATCGAGCCCGCCGAACCGCTGCACTACGTCTGCCACTTCGGCTGACGGGCGCCCGGACCATGACCACCATCGTCGTGGTGCGCAAGGGCGATGAAGTCGCCATCGCCGCCGACACCATGACCAAATGGGGACCGGCCAAGGAAACCGCAGCCTATGTCGCCAACCACGGCAAGCTGCTGCAGGTCGGCGACAGCTGGCTCGGGCTCACCGGCAACGCCACCTTCAAGACCATACTCGCCGATTATTTCGCGCGACCGAAGGTGAAGCCGCACTTCGACACGCCGCTGACGATTTTCCGCACCTGGCAGGCGCTGCACGTCGCGCTGAAAAACGATTACCAGCTGCTGCCCGGCAGCCATGACGACGAGCCGCTGGAGTCGACGCGTTTCGACACCCTGATCGCCAACCGCCACGGCATCTTCGGCGTGGTCGCGCACCGCACGGTGCAGGAATTCTCGCGCTACTACGCCTTCGGCAGCGGCAACCCCTATGCGATGGGGGCCCTGCACGCGCTGTACGGCGGTCGCCTCGATGCCACGACGCTGGCGCGCCGCGCGGTGGAAACCGCCGCCGAGTTTGACGACGCCACCGGACTGCCGCTGGAAGTGCGGTCGCTCAGGCTGCGTGCCGGCCGCGGCCGCTGAACCTCCGGCCGCTCGCAGCCCGGGGCGTATAATCCGGGCCTGACCCACAAGACAAGAGAGAAAGGGAGCAATCCATGCCCTCATTCGACATCGTTTCCGAGGTCAACCAGGTCGAAGTGCGCAACGCCGTCGACCAGACCAACAAGGAAGTCTCCACCCGCTTCGATTTCAAGGGCTCCGACGCCCGGGTCGAACTCAACGACAAGGAAAAAACCCTCACTGTCTTCGCCGACGACGATTTCAAGCTGAGCCAGGTCCGCGACGTGCTGACCGCCAAACTCGCCAAACGCGGCGTCGACACCCGCTGCCTGAAGCTCGAGGATGGCGAAACCATCAGCGGCAACAAGATGAAGCAGCCGGTGAAGGTGCGCGAAGGCATCGAGCAGGACCTCGCGAAAAAAATCGTCAAGCTGCTGAAGGACAGCAAGATGAAAGTCCAGGGCAGCATCCAGGGCGACGTCGTGCGCGTCTCCGGCGCCAAGAAGGACCTGCTGCAGGACGCCATCGCGCTGATCCGCAAGTCGATCACCGAGTTTCCGCTGCAGTTCAAGAATTTCCGGGATTAGGTGCCTGCGGCGCGTTGACAGCGCGCCGCCGGTCACTCAGAATCACCGCAACACCCCGGGGGCGTTGGCAGACTCCCCGGCTCCAGACGCCCCGCGTCCAAGCGCTGCCTTCGTGCGTTAGTGGCCCTGACCGGCCTATGCGAAGGAGACATCATGGATGCAGGCATCACCCCGCAACAGCTGATGACATTGATCGGACAGCCCCCGGCACCGCTGGTCATCGACGTACGCCGCGAGGCCGTGTTCCGTTCGGCCCCGGACCGCATTGCCGGCGCCCAGCGCCGCGATCCCGCCACAGTCGTCGACTGGGCCGCCGCGCTTCCGGCCGCAAAAAAGATCGTGGTTTACTGCGTGCACGGCCACGAAGTCAGCCAGAATACAGCCCGTGCCCTGCGCGAACAGGGGCTGTCCGCGCAGTTCCTCGAGGGCGGCATCGAAGCCTGGCGCGCCGCCGGCGGCCAGCTGGCACCCAACTCCTGATAACAACAACACCATGAGCACTGATCCGAAAAACACGCCCTCAGCCGACATTCCCTTCTGGGATGCCTTCCGTTTCTGGCTCAAGCTCGGCTTCATCAGTTTCGGCGGCCCCGCCGGACAGATCGCGATGATGCATCACGAGCTGGTCGAGAAACGCCGCTGGATTTCCGAGCACCGTTATCTGCACGCGCTCAACTACTGCATGCTGCTGCCCGGGCCAGAGGCGACCCAGCTGGCGATCTACATCAACTGGCTACTGCACGGGGTGAAAGGCGG
>JAEYXO010000232.1 GCA_023431245.1 Pseudomonadota bacterium
CCTGCCACCTGCGCTTCGACGACACCAATCCGGAAAAAGAAGAGCAGGAGTATGTCGATTCGATCCGCGACGCGGTGAAATGGCTCGGCTTCGACTGGGGCCCGCACGGCTATTTCGCCAGCGACTACTTCGATTTCATGTATGCCGCCGCCGAACACCTGATCGAATCCGGGAACGCCTATGTCGACGAGCAAAGCGCCGAGGAGATGCGCCGAAACCGCGGCACGCTGACCGAACCCGGCCGCCCCAGCCCCTGGCGCGAGCGCCCGGCCGCGGAGTCGCTGGCCCGTTTCCGCGAAATGCGCGACGGCAGGCACGCGGACGGCAGCATGGTGCTGCGGGCGAAAATCGACATGGCCTCGCCCAACATCAATCTGCGCGATCCGGCGATCTACCGCATCCGCCACGCGGCCCACCATCGCACTGGCGATGCCTGGTGCATCTACCCGATGTACACCTACGCGCACCCGGTCGAGGATGCGCTGGAGCGGATCACGCACTCGATCTGCACGCTGGAGTTCCAGGATCAGCGTCCCTTCTACGACTGGCTGCTGGGCAAACTCGCCGACGGCGGGCTGCTCGAACGGCCCCTGCCCCAGCAGATCGAGTTCGCGCGGCTCAACCTGACCTATGTCGTGCTGTCCAAGCGCAAGCTGATCCAGCTGGTCGCCGAAAAACACGTCGACGGCTGGGATGACCCGCGGATGCCGACACTCGCCGGCGCCCGCCGCCGCGGCTACACGCCGGAAGGATTCCGGCTGTTTGCCGAACGCATCGGCGTCTCCAAGGCCGATTCCTGGATCGACTACTCGGTGCTCGAGGACTGCATGCGCGAGCACCTCAACGAAGCGGCGGAGCGCCGCATCGCGGTGCTCGATCCGCTGAAACTGGTGATCGACAACTATCCCGGGGGGCAGCAGGAAGACTGTTTCGCGCCCAACCACCCGCAGAAACCCGAACTCGGCAAGCGCGCGCTGCCGCTGACACGCGAGCTGTGGATCGAGCGCGAGGACTTCAGCGAGACGCCGCCGAAGGGCTATTTCCGCCTGTTTCCCGGCAACAAGGTGCGGCTGCGCTACGGCTATGTGGTCGAATGCACCGGTTGCGACAAGGATGCCGGCGGCAACATCACCGCGGTGCATTGCAACTACCTGCCCGATACCAGGTCAGGCACGCCCGGCGCCGAATGGGTCAAGGTCAAGGGCAACATCCACTGGCTCAGTGCGCAACACGCCGTGGCGGCCGAGGTGCGCCTCTACGACCGCCTGTTCCGCGCCGCGCATCCCGGCGGCGGCGACCGCGACTTCCTGCTCGACCTCAATCCGGAATCACGCCGGATCGTCAGCGCCCGTGTCGAAGGCGGCCTGAAGGACTCCGCGCCCGGCCGCTGTTTCCAGTTCGAGCGCCACGGCTACTTTGTCGCCGACCTCGCCGACTTCCGTGCCGACGCGCCGGTGTTCAACCGCGCCGTGACGCTGCGCGACTCCTGGGGCAAATGATTCCGCAACAGACATCGGCGGGGCACTGGCTGCGGCGGATCTGCGCGATCGCGGCGCTGCTGCTCTGGGGCCTCACGATGCCGGCGCGGGGGGATCACACGCCGCTGAAACTCGATGGCGGCACCGGCAGCAGCCCAGCCGCGCAGGTCGCGCAGGCGCTCGAGGACCCGGGACATGCGCTGCAGGTCGAGGACGCCGCCAGTGCCCTTGCCGCGGGCCGCTTCCGCCACGCCCTCGGAGAAGGCAGCCGCGGTGAGATCAATTTCGGCTACTCGCGCTCGGCCTGGTGGCTGGCACTGCCCCTGCAGGTCGATGCCCATGCGCCGGCGCGCTGGCTGCTCGAAATCGGATATGCCTCGCTCGACCGCGTGGAGGTCTACACCCGGCGCGGCGACGGCGGCTTCGACCGCATGGCCGCCGGCGATCTGCAGCCCTTCTCCGCACGCCCCTATCCCCACCGCAACCTGGTGTTTCCGGTGCTGCTGCAACCGGGGCAGGAGCAGGTGGTCTACCTGCGCGTGGTCTCCGCCGGCAACCTGACTGTGCCGCTGACGCTGTGGCAGCCCGAAGCGCTGGCCCGCAACGACCAGACCGCCTACACGATGCTGAGCCTGTACTACGGCATGCTGCTCGCCCTCGGGCTCTACAACCTGCTGCTGTTCATGTCGACCCGCGACATCAACTTCCTCGCCTACGTGGCCTTCACCGCGGCGATGGCGGTGGGCCAGGCCTCGATGAACGGCTTCGGCAACCAGTTCATCTGGCCGGAATGGCCGGCCTGGGGCAATGTCGCGCTGCCCTCCGGCATGGCTGCCACCGGGTTCTTCGGCGCGCTGTTCACCCGCCTGTTCCTGGAAACCCGCAAGGGCTCGAAACTGCTGGATCGCAGCATCGTCGGCTGCGCGATACTGTTTGCGCTCGCGGCACTGTCACCGCTGCTGCTGCCATACCAGACGGTGGCCATCCTGGTGTCGGTGCTCGGCATCGCCTTCTCCGCCGTTGCCGTTGCCGGCGGTGTCTGGTGCCTGCGCCATGGACATCCGGGCGCGCGTTATTTCCTGCTGGCCTGGTCGCTGCTGCTGGTGGGAGTTGCGGTGCTCGCGATGCGCAACCTCGGCTGGCTGCCGACCAACGGATTCACGCTCAATGCCATGCAGATCGGATCGGCGCTGGAAGTGCTGCTGCTGTCCTTCGCGCTGGCCGACCGCATCAACG
>JAEYXO010000304.1 GCA_023431245.1 Pseudomonadota bacterium
ACCGGCTCGTCCGGGTTCAGCACGCCGCGCTTGGATTTCGAGCCCTTGGTCGCGGTGGCGGAGAACTGGCCCTTGGTCAGGCCGTAGACGCCGTTGTTCTCGACGATGTAGACCATGTTGACGCCGCGGCGGATGCAGTGCGCGAACTGGCCGAGCCCGATCGAGGCCGAGTCGCCGTCGCCGGAGACGCCGAGGTAGAGCAGGTCGCGGTTGGCGAGGTTGGCGCCGGTCAGCACCGACGGCATGCGGCCGTGCACGCTGTTGAAGCCGTGCGAGTTGCCGAGGAAGTAGTCCGGAGTCTTCGACGAGCAGCCGATACCCGAGAGCTTGGCGACGCGGTGCGGCTGGATGTCGAATTCCCAGCAGGACTGGATGATCGCCGCCGAGATCGAGTCGTGGCCGCAGCCGGCGCAGAGGGTCGAGATCTTGCCCTCGTAGTCGCGGCGGGTGTAGCCGGCGGCGTTGCGCGTCAGCGAGGGGTGGTGCAGCTTGGGTTTCGGGATGTAGGTCATTTGTGCCTCTTGGAGGAGTGAGGAGTCAGGCGTGAGGAGCGGGAAAATCCGAAGGCAAGCCGATCCTCAATCCGTGTCTCAGGCCATGGCTTTCTTCAGCGGCACGACGCTGTGCGTATCGACATGCCGGACGATCTGGTCGACGATGAAGCGCGCGGTGATCGGGGTGCCGTCGTAATGCAGCAGCGAAATCAGCTGCGCGGGATTGATCTTCGCGTCGTTGACCAGCAGGGTTTTCAGCTGTGCATCGCGGTTCTGCTCGATGACAAACACCCCGGAGTGCGCGGCGACAAAATCCTTCACCTCGTCCGCGAAAGGGAAGCCGCGCACGCGCAGCGCGTTGACGGGCATGCCGCGTTCGGCCAGCACGTCGAGGGCCTCCAGCATGGCCGGACTGGTCGAGCCGTAGTAGACCGCGCCGAAGTTCGCCGGTTTCGCGGCCTTGTGCAGCACGGGCTTCGGCACCAGCGACTTTGCGGTCTCGAACTTGCGCATCAGGCGCTGCATGTTGTCGACGTAGTCGGGGCCGGCTTCCGAATACTGCGCGTAGCGGTTCTTGGTGGTGCCGCGGGTGAAATAACCGCCCTTGGTCGGGTGGGTGCCGGGATAGGTGCGGTAAGGGATGCCGTCGCCGTCGACGTCGAGGTAACGCCCGAAATCGGCGCCGGCCTCGAGTTTTTCGTAGGTCATGATCTTGCCGCGGTCGAATTCCTTGCTGTCATCCCAGGCGAAGGGGCGGCACAGCCGGGTGTTCATGCCGATGTCGAGGTCGGTCATCACGAATACCGGCGTCTGCAGGCGCTCGGCGATGTCAAAGGACAGCGCCGTCATCTCGAAGCACTCGGTCGGGTCTTCCGGAAACAGCAGCGGGTGCTTGGTGTCGCCATGCGAGGCATAGGCGCAGGCCAGCACGTCGGACTGCTGGGTGCGCGTTGGCATGCCGGTCGAGGGGCCGCCGCGCTGCACGTCGACCAGCACCACCGGGATCTCGGCGAAATAGGCGAGGCCGATGAACTCGGTCATCAGCGAGATGCCGGGGCCGGAGGTCGCGGTGAAGGAACGCGCGCCGTTCCAGCCGGCGCCGATCGCGATGCCGATCGAGGCGAGTTCGTCCTCGCCCTGGATGATCGCGTATTTGTTCTTGCCGCTGTCGCCGTCCACGCGCAGCTTCTTGCAGTAGGCCATGAAGGCCTCGGCCACCGACGAGGACGGGGTGATCGGGTACCAGGCGCAGACCGAGGCGCCGCCGTAGACGGCGCCCAGCGCCACCGCGCTGTTGCCGTCGGCAAAAATGCGGTCGCCGACGTTGTCCGCGGCCTTGATGCGGATGCCCAGCGGGCAGGGCAGGTTTTTCAGCGCGTAATCGCGACCGAGGTGCAGCGCCTTGACGTTCGACTGCAGCAGGGCTTCCTTGCCCTTGTACTGCTCCGAGAACAGCTGCTCGATGACCTTGGGGTCGATGTCCAGCATCGCCGACAGCGCGCCGACGTAGATGATGTTCTTGAACAGCTGGCGCTGGCGCGGGTCGCTGTAGGTGGTGTTGCAGATCTCCGTCAGCGGCATGCCGATGCGGGTGATGTCCGGCCGGAACTTGCTCTCGGGCAGGGCTTTGGAATTGTCGTAGAACAGGTAGCCGCCGGCCTCGATTTCCCGGAGATCGTTGTCCCAGGTCTGCGGGTTCATCGCCACCATCAGGTCGACGCCGCCGCGGCGGCCGAGATAGCCCTTCTCCGTCACGCGCACCTCGTACCAGGTCGGCAGGCCCTGGATGTTCGAGGGGAAGATGTTGCGCGGGCTCACGGGCACGCCCATGCGCAGGATCGAACGCGCAAAGAGTTCATTGGCCGAGGCCGAACCCGAGCCGTTGACGTTGGCGAACTTGACGACGAAGTCGTTGGTGGCGGTGATGGGGGTCATGGGTGATGTGTGAAATTCAGAACCTTTTGGCCACAGAGGAAACAGGGAAAAAGAAAGGCAAACTGACAGGATGGACAGGATTTACAGGATAAAAACAACGCTCGCCTGATTTATCCAATTCATCCTGTTCATCCTGCATATCCTGTTAATTGTTTTTGATTCTGGTCCGGACGCTCAAGCCGCCTTGCGCTGCGGTTTGCGGCAGCCCGGTCCGGCGTGGGTCATCTGGATCAGGTATTTCTGCATGTCCCAGGCACCCGTCGGGCAGCGTTCGGCGCAGAGCCCGCAGTGCAGGCAGACGTCCTCGTCCTTGGCCATGATGCGGCCGGTCATGCGCAGGGTTTCCGACACATAGAGCCCCTGGTCGGGATGCAGCGACGGCGCGGTCAGGCGCTGGCGCAGGTCGGCTTCCTCGCCGTTTTCGGTGAAGGTGATGCAGTCCATCGGGCAGATGTCGACGCAGGCGTCGCATTCGATGCACAGCCGCGGGGTGAACACCGTCTGCACGTCGCAGTTGAGGCAGCGCTGGGCTTCGGCGAAGCCGGACTTGGCGTCGAAGCCGAGTTCGACCTCGACCTTGATGTTCTTCAGCGTCAGTTTCTGGTCCTGCCAGGGCACCTTGTGGCGCAGCGCGGCGGAGATGTCGTTGTCGTAGCTCCACTCGTGGATGCCCATTTTCTGCGACATCACGGTGACCGCCGGCAGCGGGCGCTCCTTCAGGTCCTCGCCGTTGAACAGCTTGTCGATCGACACCGCGGCTTCATGGCCGTGGGCCACCGCCCAGATGATGTTCTTCGGCCCGAAGGCGGCGTCTCCGCCGAAAAAGACCTTCGGGTTGGTCGACTGGAAGCTCACCTTGTCGACCACCGGCATGTTCCACTGGTCGAATTCGATGCCGGCGTCGCGCTCGATCCAGGGAAAGGCGTTCTCCTGGCCGATGGCGACCAGCACGTCGTCGCATTCGAAATACTGGTCGGGCTCACCCGTGGGCACCAGCTTGCGGCGCCCCTTGGCGTCGTATTCCGCCTTGACCTTCTCGAAACTCATGCCGACCAGCTTGCCGCCTTCCACCTTGCAGGCCTTGGGCACCAGGTAGTTCAGGATCGGGATGCCCTCGTGGATCGCGTCTTCCTTCTCCCAGGGGCTCGCCTTCATTTCCTCGTAACCGGAGCGGACGATGACCTTGACGTCCTCGCCGCCCAGGCGCTTGGCCGAGCGGCAGCAGTCCATCGCGGTGTTGCCGCCACCCAGGACAATGACTTTTTTGCCGACTTTCTCGATGTGGCCGAAGGACACGCTGGCGAGCCAGTCGATGCCGATATGGACGTTGTTCGCCGCTTCCTTGCGGCCGGGCACGTCGAGGTCGCGGCCGCGCGGCGCGCCGGTGCCGACGAACACCGCGTCATAACCTTCGGCCAGCACCTTCTTCAGGCTGTCGACGCGCTCGCCGGTCCTGACCGTGATGTTGCCGATACCGGTGATGTAACCGACCTCCTCGTCGATGACGGACTCCGGCAGGCGGAAGCGCGGCACCTGCGAGCGCATGAAGCCGCCGGCCTTGGGATCGGCCTCGTAGATGGTGATGTCGTAGCCCAGCGGCGCGAGGTCGCGGGCGACGGTCAGCGAGGCCGGGCCGCCGCCGATACAGGCAATTCGTTTGCCGTTTTTCTGCTTCGGCGCCTTGGGCATGCGCGCCGAGACGTCATCCTTGTGGTCTGCGGCGACGCGTTTCAGGCGGCAGATGGCGACCGGCTCCGGTTTCGGGCCGTCTTCATGGGCGGTCGGCTTGCGCAGCTCGACATTGCCTTCCTCGACGCGGCCGCGGCGGCAGGCCGGTTCGCAGGGGCGATCACAGGTGCGGCCGAGAATGCCGGGGAAGACATTCGATTTCCAGTTGACCATGTAGGCATCGCTGTAGCGGCCTGCGGAGATCAAGCGGATGTATTCGGGGACGGGGGTGTGGGCCGGGCAGGCCCACTGACAATCGACGACTTTATGGAAGTAATCGGGGTGCGCAATATCGGTGGGTTTCAAAAAGTACTCCTGCCTGCGGTTTGGCTACATGTTTTTGTTTTTATTGGGCTAATCACTACTCTGAAAAATGCTATCGAAAGTGCCGCAGAGTCTACGCCTTTAGCAGGGGGAAGAAAAGCGCATTGCAAGCGATTGCAGCGGCGGAAATTCGCGGGGGCGCATACCCCTGTTACCTGCCCGGTTTTTGCGTCCGCCGGAAGGCCGGCTTCAGCCCGCTTTCTGGTGCGGATAGAGCAGGAAGGCGAAGAAGGAGGCCAGGCCGCCGAAGATCAGCAGCACGATGGCCATCATCCTGAACGAGGCGCCGAAGCCTGACTGCAGCAGGTTGTAGACCTCGACTGCCGGCGGCGGAAAAAACGGGAACCAGCTGCCGTAGGCCAGGTGCCAGGCGCCGACGGCCAGCGCGTAGAGGCCGAGGATGCCGATGATGGCGCTGACGAGAAACTGCATTTATTTTTTCTTCGGCACGTAGAGGTCGGTGATCGTGCCTTCGGCCATTTCCGCGGCGAAAAACAGGGTTTCCGACAGCGTCGGGTGCGGATGGATGGTGAGGCCGAGATCATGCGAGTCGGCGCCCATTTCCAGCGCCAGCACCGCTTCGGCGATCAGCTCGCCGGCATTGACGCCGGTCATCGCCGCGCCGATCACGCGGCGGGTTTTCCTGTCGAGCAGCAGTTTGGTCATGCCCTCGTCGCGGCCGGTGGCCAGCGCGCGGCCGCTGGCCGCCCAGGGGAATACCGCTTTATCAAACTCGATGCCCTGGGCCTGGGCCTGGGTTTCGGTGAGGCCCATCCAGGCGATTTCGGGATCGGTGTAGGCCACCGACGGAATCGTCCGCGCGTCGAAAAAGGCCTTGTGGCCGGCGATGACCTCGGCGGCGATCTTGGCTTCGTAGGTTGCCTTGTGCGCGAGCATCGGCTCGCCGCAGATGTCGCCGATGGCGTAGATGTGCGGCACATTGGTCCGCTGCTGCTTGTCGACCGGGATGTAGCCGCGTTCGTTGACGCTGAGGCCTGCCGCTTCGGCCTTGATCTCGCGGCCGTTGGGCCGGCGGCCGACGGCCATCAGCGCGGCATCGAAGGTGTCGGTGGATGTTGCGCCGTCGGTGCCTTCAAACGTGACTTTCAATCCGGCCTTGGTCGCCTCGATTTTCGCGACCTTGGTCTTCAGCAGGATTTTTTCGTAACGTTTTTCGATGCGTTTCGCCAGCGGCCGCACCACGTCGCGGTCGGCGCCGGGGATCAGGCCGTCCATCAGCTCGACGACGGTGATTTTCGAACCCAGCGCGTCATACACCGTCGCCATTTCGAGGCCGATGATGCCGCCGCCGATCACCAGCAGGCGTTTCGGCACCTCGGCGAGTTTCAGCGCGCCGGTCGAATCGATGATGCGCGGATCGTCGTAGGGGAAGCCGGGGATGCGCGCCACCGCGGAGCCGGCGGCGACGATGCAGTGTTCGAAGGCGACGGTCTTCACGCCGTCCGCGGTGTCGACGCGCAGCGTGTGTGCCGAGGCAAATTCGCCGCGGCCGGTGATGACCTGTACCTTG
>JAEYXO010000354.1 GCA_023431245.1 Pseudomonadota bacterium
CCGCACTGATGTGGCTGGAATCGGCCAATGAATACTGCCTGCGCCGCCTGCAACAGGCTGCCGAATGCAGCACGGCGATGACCGTGTTGTACCGTCCCCGGGTGGCGCGGCCTTATGCTGCCTCGGCACTGCGTCTGCATGTCGGAAAACAGGGGAATCACACCGCAATTCACGTGCTGAAACGGCGCGGCGGCACAGTCGGGCGTCCCATACTGCTCGACTTGCATGCGTCGCTGATCCGCAGGACATCCGCATCCGCGGGAGAATGCACGGCCGCTGTGACATCACAGGCGTCACTGCACCCCGCGCGCTGACAAGACGGGCAATCCTTTCCGCAACCCCGTCAGGCACGTCCCGACATCGCATCATGCTGTGGCTCGCCCTGCGTTTCCCCTCACTGGCGCTGGAAATACATGCCCGGGCCTGCGAACCATCGCAGGAACTGGCTCTGGCGGAAACAACGGGAATTCGCCCGCGGTTGCTGCTTTGCAATGCGGCCGCACATGCCCGCGGCATACACCCGGGCATGACCCCCGCATCGGCTTTCGCATTGTGCGGCAGCCTGAAAGTCATCCCCCGGACACTCCACCTTGAACAGGAGGCACTGGAGCATATCGCCGCCTGGGCCTGCCAGTTCACGCCGAAAATCAGCATCGCGGGGACGGCAGAGCTGCTGCTTGAAATCGGCGGATCGGCCTCCCTGTTCAGCGGCGTCCGCCAGCTGCGCCGAAGAATCGGCAAAAACCTTCGGCACCTGGGTTATGAATGCACCATGGCCTGCGCGCCCACGCCGCAGGCCGCGCTGTGGCTCGTACGTGCCGGCATTTCCGCCTGCATAGAGCACGCCGGACGGCTGGAGCAGTGCCTGGAAAACATTCCGGTGACGGTTCTGGAAATCCCCGAATCAGCAGCTGCCCTTGAAAGCTTCGGCCTCGGCAGCATCGGCGCCTGCCTCCGGTTGCCACGCGCCGGTCTGGCACGGCGCATCGCACCGCAGACAATGGATGAAATCGATCGTGCGCTGGGTCGCCTTCCTGATCCCCGGCTGCCGTTCAAGCTGCCCGAAAAATTCATCAGCCGGCTGGAACTGCCGGCGCCGGCCACGCAAGCCGGGGCACTGCTGTTTGCCGGACAACGCCTTTGCGCCGAGCTGCACGGGTATCTGTCGGCTCGCGACCTGGGGGCACAGCAACTCTGCTGGACGTTGCATCATGAACGCCGTGGACAGACAGAGCTGACGCTGGAACTGGCCGCGGCCAGCAGGAATGCAGAACACCTGCTGGCGCTGCTGCGTGAACGACTGGCAAGGACGATGCTGCCGCGGCCGGTCATGGCCATTGAACTGGCCTGCACCCGGTTGCAGGCACTGGCCTCCTCTTCGTCGGCACTGCTTCCTGCACAATCCGACCGGTCTCTGGCTACCCGCTCCCTGCTGGACCTCCTGCAGGCACGATTGGGACCGGCCGCGGTGTACGGGCTGGAACAGTGTGCGGATCATCGACCGGAACGGGCCTGGCGCACCTGCACCCCCGGAGCAGGAAGCCGGACTTCAGTCGCTGCCGCGCCGGGCCACCGACCGCTCTGGCTGCTGCCCCAACCCCGGTTGCTGCATGAACGTGACGCAGCACCCCGGCACGACGGCCCATTGACCCTGCTTGCCGGTCCGGAACGCATCGAATACGGATGGTGGGACGACCAGCCCGCCGTCCGCGACTATTTCATCGCCCGCGATGTGCAGCAGGCGCTGCTGTGGATATACCGTGAACGATGCGCGGACGGGCGCTGGTTCCTGCACGGTTTCTTCTCCTGACATCCGGCGATGCGCGTCAATCTCCCCGCTTATGCCGAATTGCACTGCATTTCCAATTTCACGTTCCTGCGCGGTGCATCACATCCCGAAGAACTCGTCGAACGCGCGCACGCGCTGGGATACACGGCCCTGGCCATCACCGATGAATGTTCCCTCGCCGGGATCGTCCGCGCCCATGTCGCCGCCAGGGACTGCGGCATCAAGCTGCTGGTCGGCACCGAAATCGTCATCGACGGAAGCATGCGGCTGGTGCTGCTCGCCACCAACCGCGAAAGTTACGGGCATGTATCGATGCTGGTCAGCCGTGGCCGGCGGCGCTCGGCCAAGGGCGGTTACCGCCTGAGCCGGGAAGACCTTGAAATCAATCTCGACCACTGCCTGGCCCTGTGGCTGCCGGGCGCTGACATCCATGACGGGGATGCGCTGTTCGTCGCCCGGCGTTTCCCGGGCAACGCCTGGATCGGCGTCGAAATGCTGCGCGGCCCGGATGACGCGATCCGCCTGCAGGCCCTGCAGGTGCTGGGGCGGCGCTGCGGCCTGCCGCTGGTTGCGGCAGGCGACGTGCACATGCACCTGCGTTCCCGCAAGCCGCTGCAGGACACGCTGACCGCGATACGCCTGCGCATCCCGCTGCACGCAGCCGGCCATGCGCTGCAGCCCAACGCGGAAAGGCACCTGCGCTCGCGGCTGCGGCTGGCCCAGATCTATCCGGCACCGCTGCTTGCCGAAACCCTGCGCGTGGCCGAGCGCTGCGATTTCTCGCTGGACAGCCTGCGTTACGAATATCCGGATGAGCTGGTGCCCCCGGGAGAAACAGCCAGCGCCTGCCTGCGCCGGTTGACGCTGGCGGGCCTGCGTCAGCGCCTGAAAGAACCGGAGCAGGAGAACATAGGCAGGCTGGTCGACAGGGAACTTGCCCTGATTGCCGAGCTGGGCTACGAACATTTTTTCCTGACGGTTCATGACATTGTCAGCTTTGCGCGTTCACGCGGCATCCTCTGCCAGGGGCGGGGTTCAGCCGCCAATTCGGCCGTCTGCTACTGCCTCGGAATCACCGAAGTCGACCCCGCGCGCATGGCCCTGCTGTTCGAGCGCTTCATCTCGAGGGAGCGCGGCGAACCGCCGGACATCGACGTCGACTTCGAGCACCAGCGGCGCGAGGAAGTCATCCAGTACATTTATTCAAAATACGGACGCGACCGGGCGGCACTGGCGGCCACACTGATCACCTACCGGCCGCGCAGCGCGCTGCGTGATGCCGGCCGCGCAATGGGACTGGACCGCGCGCTGATCGACCGCATGTCGAAGTCGATGGCGTGGTGGGACGGGGTGCGCGCAATGCCGGAGCGTTTTCGCGAAGCCGGAATCGACATTGACAGCCCGGTAACGCGTAAAACGATCCTCCTCGCGGGAGAACTCATCGGTTTTCCCCGCCACCTGTCTCAGCATGTCGGCGGTTTCGTGATTTCCGGCACCCCCCTGGCGCGGCTGGTGCCGATCGAAAACGCCGCGATGCCCGGACGCTCGGTGATCCAGTGGGGCAAGGACGACCTCGAATCACTGGGCCTGCTCAAGGTCGATGTGCTGGCCCTGGGCATGCTTTCTGCAATCCGCCGCATGCTCGACCTCGTCAACGGATTGCGCGGCTCGTCGCTGACGATGAAACACATCATCGACCGCGGCGACGATCCCGGGGTCTACCGCATGCTGCAGCAGGCTGACAGCATCGGCGTTTTCCAGATCGAATCCAGGGCGCAGATGTCGATGCTGCCGCGATTGCGCCCGCAAAAATTCTACGATCTCGTCGTGCAGATCGCCATTGTCCGCCCCGGTCCGATCCAGGGCGGCATGGTCAACCCCTACCTGCGCCGGCGCAGCGGCCAGGAGAACGTCGAATATCCTTCCGACGAAATCCGGGGAGTGCTGGAGCGCACGCTGGGAGTGCCCATTTTCCAGGAACAGGTCATGCAGCTCGCCATTGTTGCCGCCGGTTTCACGCCCGGAGAGGCCGATCAGTTGCGCCGATCGATGGCGGCCTGGAAACGCAGGGGGGGACTGGAGCATTTCCGCGACCGCCTGGTGCGCGGCATGCGGGAGCGCGGCTACAAGGCGGCATTTGCGGAACAGGTCTACCGGCAGATCTGCGGCTTCGGCGAATACGGCTTTCCCGAGTCACATTCCGCCAGCTTTGCGCTGCTGGCCTATGTTTCGGCCTGGCTCAAGCATCACGAACCCGCGGCCTTCCTCGCCGGCCTGCTCAATGCACAGCCGCTGGGTTTTTATTCGCCGTCCCAACTGGTGCAGGACGCGCGCCGCCACGGCGTTGCCGTGCTGCCGGTTGATGTCATGTGCAGCGCCCGGGAATCCGTCCTGGAAGGCGACGCCGGCGCTCCCGCGGTGCGGCTGGGCCTCGCCATGATCCGGGGCATGGACGCCGCAGCCATCCAGCGCATCCTTGCGGCGCGTCGCGAGCAGGCGTTTGCCGACACCACCGATCTGGCTGCCCGCGCCGCACTGGACGCCGGGACGCTCCGGCGGCTTGCCGCAGCAGGCGCGCTGGCCTCGCTTGCCGGCCACCGCCGGCAGGCTTACTGGGCCGTCGCGGGCATTGAACGGGGCGATGGATTGCTGGCGGGAGCTTATGCCGGGGAAGCGCAGCTGGCGCTGTTCCCACCCGCCGAAGGCCAGGACATTGCCGCCGACTACAGCAGCCTCGGGCTGACACTCGGACGCCATCCGCTGGCGCTGCTCAGGGCCCGCCTGCAGCGCCGGAGACTGGTCACGGCCGGGTCATTGCGGGAACTGGCCGATGGCAGCCGGGCACGCATCGCCGGCATCGTCACCTGCCGCCAGCGGCCGGGAAGCGCGCGCGGCACGATGTTCATCACGCTCGAGGACGAAACGGGATGCGTCAACGTGATCGTGCGGCCCCGGCTGATCGAACTGCAGCGGCGTGCACTGCTGCATGCGAGCCTGCTCGGCGTCGAAGGGCTGGTGCAGAAAACCGGCGATGTCGTGCATCTCGTCGCGGACCGCCTGCAGGACCACAGCGTCCTGCTCGGACGCCTCGCCACCACATCGCGGGATTTTCACTGACGGCGGACAGGCCGCTCAAAGCGAGTAATCGAGCCCCATCACCTCGCGCACGTCGCGCAGCGTCTCCTGCGCCATCTTGCGCGCCTTCTCGCAGCCGTCGGCAATGATGTTGCGCACCAGCGTCGGATCGTCGAGATAACGTTCCGCGCGCTCGCGCATCGGCTTCTGTTCCGCGACAATGGCGTCGATCACCGGCTGCTTGCATTCAAGGCAGCCGATGCCCGCACTGCGGCAACCCTCCTGCACCCATTTTTTCCTGGCCTCATCCGAATACACCAGGTGCAGCTGCCACACCGGGCATTTCCCGGGATCGCCGGGATCCGTGCGCTTGATCCGCGCCGGATCGGTGGGCATGGTTTTGACCCTTTTCGCCACTTCTTCCGGGCTCTCGCGCAGGGCGATGGTGTTGTTGTAGGACTTCGACATCTTCTGCCCGTCGAGCCCGGGCATTTTCGCCGCCTCGGTCAGCAAGGCCTGCGGTTCCGTCAGAATGACCTTGCCGCCGCCTTCGATGTAGCCGAACAGGCGCTCGCGGTCGCCGAGCGGCAGGTTCTGCGTTTCCTCGAGCAGCGCGCGCGCGGCAGCCAGTGCGCCGTCGTCGCCCTTTTCCAGGTAATCGGTGCGCAGCTTGCGGTAAAGCTTGCCGCGTTTTGCGCCCAGTTTCTTGATTGCGGCCTCGGCCTTTTCCTCGAATCCGGGTTCACGGCCGAACACGTGATTGAAACGCCGCGCGATCTCGCGGGTGATCTCGACATGAGGCACCTGGTCCTCGCCGACCGGCACCAGGTTCGCCCGGTAAATCAGGATGTCGGCGCTCTGCAGCAGCGGATAACCAAGAAAGCCGTACGTCGCGAGATCCTTCTCCGCCAGTTTTTCCTGCTGGTCCTTGTAGGTCGGCACCCGTTCCAGCCAGGACAGCGGCGTGATCATCGACAGCAGCAGGTGCAGTTCCGCATGCTCCGGCACTTTTGACTGGATGAACAGCGTGGCCTGCGCCGGATCGACACCGGCCGCCAGCCAGTCCACCACCATGTCCCAGGCATGGTTCTCGATTGTCGCCGGATCATCGTAATGCGTGGTCAGCGCATGCCAGTCGGCCACGAAGAAGAGGCACTGGTGCTCGTGCTGCAGCTTGATCCAGTTTTTGAGCACGCCATGGTAGTGGCCGAAATGCAATGCGCCCGTGGGGCGCATGCCGGAAAGAACGCGGTTTTCAAACATGAAGGGGTCCGGAAATGGCGAATGGGGCCTGGGATCGCTGCCGCAGATTCATAAAAAATCAATAAAAACAAATACTTACATTGATCCGGCAGCTGAACCGCATCACCTGGCCGGCTCTGATTTTAGCCGATGCCCACAAGCCGCGCCGCAAAGGCATGATTTTCCGGGCTTTTTACAAACCCAATGGTGCCAGCATGCCCTTGCCCGCCCGTACCAGCAGCGGCGCCGCTCCGGTCAGGTCGACCACGGTCGATGGCTCCATGCCGCAGGAGCCACCGTCCAGCACCAGTTCGACCTGATGCTCCAGCCGCTCGCGGATTTCGGCGGCATCGGTGTGCGGCAGTTCGTCCCCCGGCAGCAACAGCGTCGAGGACAGGATCGGTTCGCCCAATTCCGTCAGCAGCGCATCGACCACCGGGTGATCAGGGATGCGCAGTCCGATGGTCCGCCGCTTCGGGTGCTGCAGCCGCTTCGGCAGTTCGCGGGTGGCCTCGAGTATGAACACATAGCTGCCGGGCGTTGCGGCCTTGAGCAGCCGGAACTGGCTGTTGTCGACCTTGGCATAAGTCGCGAGTTCGGACAGGTCGCGGCAGACCAGCGTCAGGTGATGCCGGGCATCAACGCCGCGGATTGCACGAATGCGCTCCATCGCCGCCTTGTCGCCGATATGACAACCCAGGGCATAACAGGAGTCCGTGGGGTACACGATGATCCCGCCGGAGCGGATGATGTCGGCCGCGCGCCGGATCAGCCGCGCCTGCGGATTTTCCGGATGGATGGCAAAAAACTGCGACATGGACTGCGCACCGCTCCGCCGCGGCGGAGATCAGAATGCCGACCAGACCGGCGTACAGCCGGCCGGCAGCACCGGCACGTTGCCGATGTCGCGATAACCTTCACCGGGACCGTGAAAATCGGAACCGGCGGAGGCCTGAAGGCCGAAACGCCGGGCATAACGCGCCCAGGTGACAAACTCGTCCGGCGCGTGCGAACCCGTGACCACCTCGACGGCGGTTCCGCCCAGTCCGATGAATTCCTCCAGCAGACGCTCACACTGCTGCTGGTTCAGGGGATAACGGCCCGGGTGCGCCAGCACGGCCACGCCGCCGCTGCCGGAAATCCAGTTCAGGGCCTCGGCCAGTCCGGCCCACTGGTGCGGCACATATCCCGGTTTTCCCGGCGTCAGGTAGCTGCGGAACACCGCATTGGTGTCCCGCGCATGCCCGGCTTCCACGAGGTAGCGGGCGAAATGCGCACGGCTGACCAGTTCCGGATTTTTGGCATAACGCCGCGCGCCTTCCAGGCTGCCGGGTATGCCCGCCGCGGCCAGGCTCGCCGCGATGCGCTGCGCACGATGCTCCCGCCCACTGCGGATCGCCGACAATCCCTCGTTGAGTGGCGCATGTGCAGGATCGATGCACAGCCCGACGACATGGAGGGTCACTTCCTCCCATTGCACGGAAATCTCGACCCCGTCGATCAAACGGATTCCCCAGACGCCAGCGGCCTCGCGCGCCGCCGCCAAGCCGCCGATTTCGTCGTGATCCGTCAGTGCCAGCATGTCCACTCCCCGCTGCACCGCGCGCTCCACCAGCAGTTCCGGCCCCAGCATGCCGTCAGAAAAAGTGGAATGGCTGTGTAAATCGACCTTCAT
>JAEYXO010000371.1 GCA_023431245.1 Pseudomonadota bacterium
GCTCGACAACGCGGTGCAGGAAGCCGGCAAGAAAATCGAGCAGGCCGGCGAAAAAATCCAGGAAGCGGCGAAGGAGGCGGAGAAGAAGTAAGTAGCGGGGCTGCACAGGCGCGGCAGGCGCTGATGCCTGCCGCCGCGGCAATGCCGGTCAGGCGCGCAGATGCGCCGTGGCCTCTTCTTCCGCCCGCTGCTTGATCTCGTAGGCCATCGGGTTCTTCATTTCTTCGAGGATGTGGCCGACCAGGCCGATCGCGCGTGCCAGCACGCCGATGCCGCGGACGATTTTCCACGGCAGCTGCAGTTCGCTGGCGATTGCGCCGATGGCGCCGGTGGCGTTGACGGGCAGCGATTTGCCGTAGGCCTTTTCGGCCTGTTCACCGACTTTCCGCATCAAACGGACGTAAGGCCCGTCAAAACCCTGTTCGGCGGCAATCTGGAACAGCCGCGGTGCGCGCGGATCGACCGGCTTGTGCAGCGTGTGGCCGATGCCGGGGACGATCTGTTTGCGGCTCCTGAACCGTTCAACGATCTCGGCGGCGAGTTTGTCGAGGTCGGCATCGGCTTTCGGGTCGGGCAGGGCCTCCTGCAGCATGCGCGCCGCGGTTTCCATGCTGCCGACGAAGACGCTGCCCAGTCCGCAAAGGCCGGCGGCAACGGCAGCCTGCATCGCTTCCGGCGCACCGGTGTAGGTCATGCGCGCGGCAATGGAGCTTGGTGTCAGGCCGTGCTCGACCAGGGTCACGGCGATGGCGTTGAACATCACGGATTCGCGCGGCGTCGGCAGGCGGTCGGTCATTTCAAGGAAGGCCATGTCGCCCAGCGACAACTTGCCGAGGATGTCGGTGCACAGGTCGTGGCCCTTGACGGTGATGCGGTCGACTGCGCTCCAGGCGATGTCGGTGCGGATGGATTTGCGTTTGGGCATGGCGGGTTTCCGGGGTTGATGTGGCTCAAGTTTGCCGTGGATACCCCCGGGTGCGGCTGATTTGCGGGGGTCGGGCGGGCGGTTTCATTCTAAAATGGCGCCTCTTTCCGCGCATCATCCGGAGTCCATCATGCAAATGCCCGTCAAAAAATCAGCAGTCCCCGCAATCAGCCCGTCCCGGGTGCTCAGCGAATTCCTGGCCGCGATCCGCTACGAGGACATCCCGCAGCCCGTGGTTGCCCGCACCGAGGAACTGTTCCTCGACTGGTTCGCGTCGGCCCTGGCCGGCAAGGGTGCGCGTCCGGTGGAGACGATCAATGCCTTTGCCGCGGCGATGGGGCCGCAGGACGGCAGCGCCGAGAACCTGCTGACACGCAAACGCACATCGCCGTTCTTCGCTGCGCTGGTCAACGGCGCGGCCTCGCATTTCGTCGAGCAGGACGACCTGCACAACAGTTCGGTGCTGCATCCGGGCACGGTGGTGTTTCCGGCGGTGCTGGCCGCGGCACAGGATGCCGGCGCAACGGGGAAGGAGCTGATTGCCGCCGCGGTGGCCGGTTATGAATGCGGCGTGCGTGTCGGCGAGTTCCTCGGTCGCTCGCACTACAAGGTGTTCCACACCACAGGTACCGCGGGCAAACTCGCGGCGGCGGCGGGGGTTGCGCACGTGCTGAAGCTCGATGCCGGAAAAATGCAGCATGCCCTGGGCTCGGCCGGCACGATGGCGGCAGGCCTGTGGGAATTCCTGCGCGATGCAGCGGATTCGAAACAGTTGCACACCGCGAAGGCGGCGGCTGACGGACTGATGGCGGCTTATATCGCGCGTGACGGCTTCACCGGCGCACATGCGATTTTCGAGGGCAAGCAGGGGATGGCTGCCGGCATGTCGAACGATGCCGACGAGCGCTGGCTGACTGACGGACTCGGCACGCGCTGGGCCACCGCCGAAACCTCGTTCAAATTCCATGCGTCCTGCCGCCACACCCATCCGGCGGCGGACGCGCTGCTCGCGCTGATGCAGCAGCACGGGCTCAAGGCGGATGACATCGTGAAAGTCACTGCGCATGTGCACCAGGGTGCGATCGACGTGCTGGGGCCGGTGACCGATCCGCAGACCATCCACCAGTCGAAGTTCTCGATGGGGTTCGTGCTGGCGCAGATTGCGGTGCTGGGCCGTGCCGCCCTTGCGGATTTCACTGAAAAATCATTAAAAAACAAAGAGATACGTAATTTTCACGATCGCGTGAGCATGGTGCTCGACGCCGAGGTCGATGGCGCCTATCCGAAACGCTGGCTGGGCCGGGTTTCGGTACAGACGAAGGATGGCCGCAGCCTCGAATGCCGGGTTGATACGCCGAAGGGCGATCCCGGAAACACGCTGTCGCGCGCTGAACTCGAGGACAAGGCACAGCGCCTGGTCGGCTATTCGCGGGCGGCGACGCCGGACGAGGTGAAGGCCGTCATCGCGCGCACCTGGCGGTTGCGCGATGAGAGCAGTGTCCGCGATTTCCTCGCGGGCCGCTGAACGCCGGACTGCAGAACCGCCATCACCGTGCGCCGTTTCCTGCCGCTCCTGATCCTTGTGCTGCTGGCCGCGGCTATCGTTTTTGTCGTGGCACGGCCCAAGCCGGTGTCCGTACCGCTGGTTGTCGCCACCCCGGCTGATGTCCAGACCAGCGTCGTTGCCAGCGGCCGCGTGCTGCCGCCGGCGCGGGTCGATATCGGCGCGACGATCACCGGCCGTGTCGAGGCAGTGCGTGTGCGCGAGGGCGCTCGCGTCTCTGCCGGTGACGTGCTGGTCGAACTCGAGCAGCGTGAACTGAGGGCGGCCGTGTCCCAGGCGCAGGCCGCGCTGAAGCGGGCACAGGCGCGGGTCAGCTCGGTGCAAACCCTGGCCCTGCCGACGGCAGTGGCGGCGCAGCGGCAGGCACAGGCCAACCTCGCATTGGCCGAACGCGAAGCGCAGCGTGCACGCGACCTGGTGGCGAAGGGTTTTGTCAGCCAGTCGCGGGTCGAGGATGCCGAGCGCCAGCTCGAAGTCGCGCGCAGCGCGCTGGCCAGTGCGCGCGCCCAGTCCGGCGCGCAAGCAGCCGACGGCGCTGAAGCGCAGCAGGCGCAGAGCCAGCGGGTCGAAGCGGAGGCGGCGCTGCAGCTGGCGCAGGCCAGACTGGAACAGGCGCTGATCCGCGCGCCGGCGGCAGGCGTCGTGCTCGAGCGCGTCATAGAACCCGGCGACATCGCTCAGCCCGGCCGGCGGATGATGACACTCGCGCTCGACGGTGCGGCGCGGCTGATCGTGCAGGTCGACGAG
>JAEYXO010000383.1 GCA_023431245.1 Pseudomonadota bacterium
TCAGGCCTCACGTCTGACTCTCCACCCGCATACAGGTGGCAGCGCACGGACTGGCCGCCGCCCCGGTCATGCCACTGCGGCAGCGTGCCGGCGCACTGCGGCAGCACGGCGTCGCAGCGTTCGGCGAAGCGGCAGCCGGCAAAGATGCGGTCAAGTCGCGGCACGCTGCCGGGGATTGCCGCCAGCGCGCGGCCGCGGCCTGCACGTTCGGGCAGCGAGGCAAAGAGCTTGCGCGCATAGGGATGGGCCGGCCCTGCAAAAAAAGCATTGACCGGTGCCGTCTCGACAATCTGCCCGGCGTACATCACGGCGACGCGTTGCGCGACCTGCGCCACCACACCGAGGTCGTGGGTGATCAGCAACATTGCCATGCCGCGCGACTGCTGCAGCTCGCGCAGGAGGTCGAGCACCTGCGCCTGCACCGTGACATCCAGCGCCGTGGTCGGCTCGTCGGCGATCAGCAGCGCCGGATCGCAGGCCAGCGCGATCGCGATCATCACCCGCTGCTTCATGCCGCCCGACATCTGGAAGGGATACTCGGCGGCGCGCCGCTTCGCATCGGGCATGCGCACCGCATCCAGCAGCTCCAGCACCCGTGCCCTCACTGCGTCGCCGCGCAGCGCGGTATGACGCAGCACCGATTCGGCGATCTGGTCGCCGACGGTCATCACCGAATTGAGCGATAACCCCGGCTCCTGGAAAATCATCGCCACGCGATGGCCGCGCAGATCGCGCATCCGAGATTCAGGCAGCGCCAGCAGGTTCTCGCCCTCCAGTTCCACGCGGCCGCCGGCAATCTCCCCGGCGTCGGGCAGCAGGCGCATGATCGACAGCGCAGTCATCGACTTGCCGCAGCCCGATTCACCAACCAGCGCAAAGGTCTCGCCGGCGGCGATATCGAAGGACAGTCCGTCGACCGCTCGCAGCGGCGTGTCTCCGCCGCGGATCAGCGTGGTCAGTCCGTCAACGCGAAGCAGCGGCGTGTTCATGCACGGCCTCCGGAAACAATCAGCCGCGGATCGAAGGCATCGCGCACCGCGTCGGCAAACAGGTTCGCCGCCAGCACCAGTGTCAGCATGAATACGAAGGCCGCGGCCAGCGACCACCAGACCATGGGCTCCCGCGCCATCTCCAGCCGCGCACCGTTGATCATGGTGCCGAAGCTGGTCATCGAGGGATCGACACCAACGCCGATGTAGGACAGCACCGCCTCAGCCAGCACCAGCCCGCTGAAATCCATCACCAGCGCGATCATCACGATGTGCATCACGTTCGGAGTCAGGTGGCGCATCATGATGCGCCAGCGCGACACACCGAAGGCCTGCGCTGCCTGGATGTATTCCAGCTCGCGCAGCTTCAGCACTTCACCGCGCAGCAGCCGGCACAGCCCCGTCCAGCTGGTGATGCCGAGGATCACACACAGCGCCAGCAGCCGCACGTCGGCACGGATCTCGGTGCTCGGGAACAGTTCCGGGTGGTTTTCGACATAGACCTGCATCATCAGCACCGCGGCGGCAATCAGCAGCACGCCGGGAATCGAGGACAGCGTCGTGTAGAGATACTGGATCACATCGTCGACCCAGCCCCTGAAATAGCCCGCCATCACACCCAGCACCAGAGCGAAGGGCAGCGTCACCAGCGTGGCCAGCGTGCCGATCACCAGCCCGGTGCGGATGCTTTTCAGCGCCTGGTAGAGCACGTCCTGGCCCACCTTGTCGGTGCCCAGCACGTGGTAATACGGCGTCAGCGCGGCCACCGGCCCGGCGACAAGGCAGATCAGCCCGAAAGCGTACAGCACGGCCCGCCATTGCAGCGGCCTGCGCCCTGCCCAAACCTCGACCCAGGCCTCATCAATGCCGCCTCCTGTCTTCCGCGCCACCGCCGCGCACACCGCAAGCACGGCCACCAGCCACAGCAGCAGCGCCGCGGACAGTCCGCGCAGGGACCTCACCGCGACATCACGCGCCCAATCCGCCGCGGGATCCGCCAGATGCGCGCCGCCATGGCGCAGACGCGGATACACCCGCGCTTCTCCGCCGTCAGGCATCTGCACCGTCTCTTTGGCGAAAAGATGCGTCGCCAGCGGCGCCGAATAGGTCTTTTCCCGGTTCACGCGCAGCGGCTCGAGCACGCGGTCGAGCAGGCTGCGCAGCTCCGTCGACCAGGCGGGCTTGCCATCCTGCGGCGGCAGGGCCGTGCGGTAGTGGATCGAATCGAGCAGGCCGACCAGCACGAAAGCGGCCAGCACCGTGGCCGCCGCCATGCCGCTGGTGCTGCGACCGACTTTCACCCAGGGCGCGCTGAGGTGCGGACGGCGACGGGTGTACCACACGAGTCCGATGACGCCCGCCACCAGCAGCCAGACCAGCCAGTCGCTCCACAGCAGTTCGATGCGGAATGACATCACGAGAATCGAACCCTCGGATCCACCAGCG
This sequence comes from Pseudomonadota bacterium, assembly GCA_023431245.1. Lineage (GTDB taxonomy): Bacteria > Pseudomonadota > Gammaproteobacteria > Burkholderiales > SG8-41. Next base: position 2,436 of record JAEYXO010000383.1, read on the forward strand.
TGTAGGAAATGTCAGTCAGGATCAGGCCGATGATGTAGAGCACCGAGCCGAGGAACACCATCGCGCGCACGATCGCGAAATCCTGCTGGACGATGGCGTCGATGGTGTAGCTGCCGAGGCCGGGAATGCCGAAGAAGGACTCGGTGATCAGCGCACCCATGAACAGCAGCGGAATCACCACCACCACGCCGGTGAGGATCGGGATCATCGCGTTCTGCAGCACGTGACGGAACAGCACGCGCAGCTCCGAGAGCCCCTTCGCACGCGCGGTGCGCACATAGTCCTTGCTGATTTCCTCGAGGAAGATTGTGCGGTACCAGCGGGCACTGCCGCCGATGCCGGCAATGACACCGATCAGCACCGGCAGCGCCAGGAACTTGATCGCCTCGAATCCGCCGTCATAACCGGAGATCGGTACCAGACTCCACAGCTTGCCGAACACGAACTGCCCGCCGATGATGTAGAACAGCGTGGACACCGACATCATCAGCAGGCACAGCACCACCCCCCAGAAATCGACATAGGTCGCGCGGAAGAAGGCCATCAGCAAAGCCAGCGAGATGTAGGTGGCAAGCCCGATCACGAAAGCCGGCAGTTGCACCGCGAGGCTGGGCCACATGCGGGTGCTGATGTCGTAGCCGATGTTGCGCCCCTGGTCCGAGGCACCGAACTGGAAGGCGAAGAGGCGCACCGACTTGTCGAAAAAGACGGTTTCAGTCACGCGCTGAACGCCCGTCATTTTCTCATTTAAAAACAATGGCTTATCATATCCCCTCTCGCGCTTCCACTTGTCCACCGCCTCCGCGGTGACGCGCTTGGCACCGAGCTGGGCACGTGCCATGTCGTCGGGCGAATTGACGAAGAAAAACAGCGCGAAGGTCAGCACGTTGACGCCGACCAGCACGAAGAGGCCATAGATCAGGCGGCGGATGATGTAGGCGCTCATGCCCCTCCCGTCGCGGTGCGGCGCTCGCGGCGGCGGAATGCCGCCACCGCCGGCAGCACCGTCAGCATCAGTGCCGCCGCGATCAGCGCCAGCGGCCAGACCACCGGCGGATTCCACTCACGCCGCCGCTCCGCGCGCAGCGCGGGGTCCAGCCGCTGGTACTTGAGTCCGTTGTTGGCGATCTGGTTGGGTTTGCGGTTGTAGACCCAGCCGTGGTGCAGCGTGTAGTCCTTGGGGAAAAAACTCCACACCCAGGGCGCGTCGTGGCGCAGCAGCTCGACCATGCGGTCGATGATCGCCTGACGTTCGGGCCCGTTAGCCATGTGTTTCATGCGGTCGAACAGGCGGTCGTATTCGGCATTGCGGTAGTTCGAGGCGTTTTCCCCCTGGGTCTTCGCCCGCGATTGCGCGCCGTGCAGCAGGAACAGGAAATTCTCGGGATCGGGATAGTCGGCGTTCCAGCCGAGGAAATAGAGCTGCGCCGTGCCCCGCCGCAGCTTGTCCTGCAGGCGGTTGAAGTCGGTGGCACGGATCACCAGCTGGATGCCCAGCTTCGCGAACTGGCGGATGTACCAGTCAAGGCGCGCCTTGCTGTCGGGTCCGCTGGAGGTGGTATCCAGATGCAGCAGCAGCGGCTGACCGGTTTTGGCATCGCGACCGTTGGGATAACCCGCCTCGGCCAGCAGCTTCTTCGCCTGCTCGATATTCTTGCGCTGCGGCACGCCGTCGCGCCAGTCATAGACATAGGGATTGATACCGGTCGCATCGGGCTCGCGGTAACCGAAAATGCCCGGCGGGATCGGGCCGTGGGACGGCAATCCGCGACCGTTGCGGAAAATCGAGATCAGCTCTTCCTGATCGACGGCGATCGACACCGCCAGCCGCAGCTTGCGTGCGCGTTCACCGGCCGCCTCGCCGACCACCGGATCGAGCATGTTGAAGCCCAGATAGAACACCGTCGTCGCCAGGGAGGTCTGCAGGCGGATGCCGCGACGCTCCATGTCCTCCGTCAGCGTGATGTCGCCTTGCCCGGAGAACTGCACCGCCTGGTCGAAGGTGTCGGAACCGATGCCCGAGGCGTCGTAGTACCCCTGCAGGAACTTGTTCCAGTACGGGATCTGCTCCTTCTCGAGGCTGAATACGACCCGGTCGATGAAAGGCAGCGGCTTGCCGGCATCCTTCAGCAGTCCGCGTTCCGCGTCGCCGGGCTCGCCCTCGTTGGGGTAAACCTCGCCGCGGTAGTTCGGATTGCGCTCCAGCACCATCTGGCGGTTGGGATTGTTGACCGTCAGCATGTACGGCCCGGTGCCCACCGGATACCAGTCGAGCGTGATGTTTTTCTGCGCCATGCCCGGCTGGCCGTAGAAACGGTCGGCCTCGGGCGGCACCGGCGCGAAAAACGGCATCGCCAGCCAGT
>JAEYXO010000022.1 GCA_023431245.1 Pseudomonadota bacterium
ATCAGCTTCATGAATTCCAGCGCCGAGGCCGAGGTGTATTCCGAGGGTTTGACCACCACCGTGTTGCCGGCGGCCAGTGCCGGCGCGAGTTTCCAGGCCAGCAGCAGCAGCGGCGAATTCCAGGGAATGATCATCGCCACCACGCCGACCGGTTCGTAACGCGTGTAGTTGAAGGTGTCGGGCTTGTCGATCGGGATCACCGCGCCTTCGATCTTGTCCGCGAGCCCGCCGAAGTAGTAGTACCACTGCGCCATGTAGGCAGTCTGCGCGCTCATTTCGGCATAGAGCTTGCCGTTGTCACGGACCTCGGTTTCGGCGAGTGCTTTCGAGTGCTCCACGATCAGATCGCCCAATTTGCGCAGCAGTGCGCCGCGTTTCGTCGCATTGCACTTCGGCCATTCACCGCGGGTCAGTGCCTGGTGCGCCGCCTCGACTGCGCGTTCGACATCGGCCTTGCCGCCGCGCGGTATCTCCGCCCAGGGCTGTGCAGTGTAGGGGTTGTCGCTGGGAAAGGTGTCGCCGGAGGCGGCCTCGACCCATTCGCCGCCGATGAACATGCGATAGCGTTGCAAGGCAGGGTTATTCATAAATATTTGTTTTTATTGATTATTTTTGTGCGTCGGCACCCAGCAGCGCGGTGCGGAAGCGGTGCTTGATTGCCGTCCCATCCCGCAGCGGCAGCCGCATCGGCGCCGGATCGGCCGAGACCTTGATGTCGGCGAACACCGGGCCGGTCCTGCCATGGTATTCCGGCAGCCAGCGCTGCAGGCCGGCCATGCTGTCGATAGTGGTGGCTGACTTGAAGCCCGCACCCTTGGCCATCCCGACCAGATCAACACCCCGCGCGGTGTGCGCGCGTTGCATGCCGGTTTCGCCGTAGTGGCCGTTGTTGATGACGGCAATCACGAGATTCTTCGGTGCTTCACAGGCGATGGTGGCGAGCGATCCGATGCCCATCAGCATCTCGCCGTCACCGGTGATCACCAGCACGCGGCGCCTGGGTTGCGCGAGTGCCAGGCCGAGTCCGGCCATCGCCGCGCCGCCCATCGCGCCCCAGAGATAGAAGTTGAGATCGTGGTCGCCGGCGGCGTAGGTGTCATAAGTCGGAGAGCCGAGGCCGGTGACGACCAGCGCGTCGCCACGGTCGGCGAGCAGGGCGGCGACGACCTTGCGGCGGTCGAGTGCGGAAGATTTTTTTGTGGCCATGGTTACTTGTTCCAATTCTTGAAGCCTATGACCCGCTGCTGGATCAGCACCGCGACCGGGCGCTGGGTGTTGAAGGCGAGCGCCGCCGAGGCGTGGACGGTCTCTTTGATCTCCTCCGCACGCTCCACCGAATGCACGATGACGCCGGCGTTTTCCAGCGCCGCGGCGGTGCTGCCGCCCATCGGCACCTGCCAGGGGTTGAACTCGCCCCAGACCCCGCGCATGGTGATGATCATCAGCAGCGGCAACCGACATTCCTCATACAGCGACAGCATGTTGATGCAGTTGCCGACGCCGCTGGACTGCATCAGCAATACGCCCTTCGCGCCGCCCATCCAGGCGCCGGCGAGCATCGCGACACCTTCCTCCTCGGTGGTCAGCGACACCGCGCGCATGGTCTTGTCGGCATGGCAGCGGTTGATCAGTTTGGCGTGGCCGGCGTCCGGGACATAGGCCACCTGGGTCACGCCGGCGTCCTTCAGAACGTCGTAAATCTGGTCCGGCCACACGGTGGCGCGGGTCTGCTGGTCGGTCTGCACGGTAGCTCCTTGTTGCGGGAACCCGAGTCTAAAACGATTGCTGGAGCTATCCAATGCGCAGGCGGCGGGAGTCCATCCTTTATAATCTGGCGACGATTACAGCGCCTCTCGGCCCCTCACCCCAACCCTCTCCCCGCTAGCGCGGGGCGAGGGAGCATGATGGTTCTATTCCCTCTCCCGCCCGGGCGGCAGAGGGCCAGGGTGAGGGTAGGGAGGCACCGCATTACCATTTGATACTCACTCAGTCAGGTAAACCATGCTCTCCATCCCCCAAACCACCGACCATGACGACCTGCGCGACGGCGTGCGCGCCGTGTGCAACCAGTTCGACAATGCCTACTGGCAGAACATCGACGAAGAGCGCGGCTATCCCGAAGCTTTCGTCAACGCGCTGACCGAAGCCGGCTGGCTGTCGGCGCTGATTCCCGAGGAATATGGCGGCTCGGGGCTGAGCCTGACCGAAGCCTCGATCATCATGGAAGAGATCAACCGCAGCGGCGGCAACTCCGGCGCCTGCCACGGCCAGATGTACAACATGGGCACGCTGCTGCGCCACGGCTCCGATGCGCAGAAGAAAAAATACCTGCCCAAGATTGCCACCGGCGAACTGCGGCTGCAGTCGATGGGCGTCACCGAGCCCACCGCCGGCACCGACACCACCAAGATCAAGACCGTCGCCGTCAAAAAAGGCGACAAGTACGTCGTCAACGGCCAGAAGGTGTGGATCTCGCGCATCCAGCATTCCGAACTGATGATCCTGCTCGCGCGCACCACGCCGCTCGACCAGGTCAAGAAAAAATCCGAAGGCATGTCGATTTTCATCGTCGACCTGCGCGAGGCGATCGGCAAGGGGCTGGAAGTGAAGCCGATCCGCAACATGGTCAACCACGAAACCAACCAGCTCTTCATCGACAACCTCGAAGTGCCGGCGGAGAATCTGATCGGCGAGGAGGGCAAGGGCTTCAAGTACATCCTCGACGGCCTCAACGCCGAGCGCATCCTGATCGCCGCCGAATGCATCGGCGACGGCTACTGGTTCATCGACCGCGCGACCAAGTATGCGAAAGAGCGTGTCGTTTTCGACCGCCCCATCGGCCAGAACCAGGGTGTGCAGTTCCCCATTGCCAGGGCCTACGTCAACATCGAAGCCGCCAACCTGATGCGCTACAAGGCAGCGGCGTTGTTCGACGCCAAGCAGCCCTGCGGCGCCGAAGCCAATATGGCCAAGCTGCTCGCCGCGGATTCATCCTGGGAAGCGGCCAACGCCTGCCTGCAGACCCACGGCGGCTTCGGCTTCGCAGCCGAATACGACGTCGAGCGCAAGTTCCGCGAAACGCGGCTCTATCAGGTCGCGCCGATTTCGACCAACCTGATTCTGTCGTTTGTTGGGGAGCACATTCTCGGGATGCCGAGATCGTTCTAAAAATACTAATAAAAACAAATACTTATAATTATTCATGGCGGATGACTTCGGGCGTTCGCCAAATGTGAAACTGCCGTTCCCGTAAGTGGAACGTCTGAGTGACTTTTTGCCGGCGATGCGGAGTTGAGCGGCTACAATCGGATGCAAATCAACAAGATGTAAGTCAAAGGGGCGCGCGTTGTCACCGACGCCGGAGCAACAAGCCAGAGTCGAAATCGACCGCCAACTCGAAGCCTGCGGCTGGATCGTGCAGGACTTCAAGGCCATGAACATCATGGCCGGTTCCGGCGTGGCGGTGCGCGAATATCCGCTGAAGACCGGCTTCGCGGATTACCTGCTGTATGTCGAGGGCAAGGTCATCGGCATCGTCGAGGCCAAGCCCGAAGGCCATCCGCTGGTCGGGGTCGAGGTTCAATCCAGCAAGTACACGCTGGGCCTGCCCGACGGCATCCCGCATTACCGCAAGCCGCTGCCCTTTGCCTATGAATCCACCGGCGCGGTCACGCAGTTCACCAACAGCCTGGAGCCGGATTACGCCAGCCGTGAAGTCTTTGCCTTCCACCGGCCGGAAGAACTGAAGCGCCTGGTCGGGCTCGATGCGCAACTGCGCGAGAACCTGCGCCACCTGCCCGAACTGGCCGACCCGAATCTCTGGGCGGTGCAGGCCGAGGCCATCCGCAACCTGGAGCAGTCGCTGGCGCTGAACAGGCCGCGCGCGCTGATCCAGATGGCCACCGGCTCCGGCAAGACCTTCACCGCCTGTTCCTTCTGTTATCGCCTGATCAAGTACGGCAAGGCCAAGCGCATCCTGTTCCTGGTGGACCGCAACAACCTCGGCAAGCAGACGCTGAACGAATTCCAGACCTTCGTCAGCCCGGCCAACAACATGACGTTTACGCAGGAGTTCAACGTTCAGCACCTGCGCAAGAACACCATCGACCCCGCGGCCAAGGTCTGCATCACCACCATCCAGCGCCTGTATTCGATGCTGAAGGGCGAGGAGGAGTTCGCCGAGGCGGGCGAGGAGGATTCGCTGTTTGAATCGGCCAGCCCGCTGATCAAGGAACCGCTGCCCGTCGTCTACAACCCGAACATTCCCGTCGAGCACTTCGATTTCATCGTCATCGACGAATGCCACCGCTCGATCTACAACGTCTGGCGGCAGGTGCTGGAGTATTTCGATGCCTCGCTGATCGGCCTCACCGCCACGCCCACGCCGCAGACCATCGGCTTTTTCAAGGGCAATGTGGTGCAGGACTACTCGCACGAGAAGGCCGTGGCTGACGGCGTCAACGTCGGTTATGACATCTATCGCATCGAAACGCAGATTTCCAGTGGCGGCGCCACGCTGGCGAAAGAACCCGGCCACTTCGTGCCGCACCGCGACCGCCGCAGCAAGAAAAAACGCCTCGCCGAGCTGGCCGACGACCTGACCTACACCGCCAGCCAGCTCGACCGCGACGTGGTCGCCGAGCAGCAGATCCGTCTGGTGGTGCAGACTTTCCGCGACCGGCTGTTCACCGACATCTTCCCCGGCCGCAAGGAAGTGCCCAAGACGCTGGTGTTCGCCAAGAACGACCTGCATGCCGAGGACATCGTGCGCATCCTCCGCGCCGAGTTCGGCAAGGGCAACGACTTCTGCCAGAAGATCACCTCCAAGACCACCGGCGCCGATCCGCACGATCTGCTGCAGAACTTCCGTAACAGCTACAACCCGCGCATCGCCGTCACCGTCGACATGATCGCCACCGGCACCGACGTCAAGGCCATCGAATGCCTGCTGTTCATGCGCAACATCAGCTCGGCCAGCTATTTCGAGCAGATGAAGG
>JAEYXO010000120.1 GCA_023431245.1 Pseudomonadota bacterium
AGTGCTGGCCAAGCGCTTCATCGAAAACCACCTGCGCTACACCGGCAGCACGCGCGCACAGAAAATCCTCGCCGACTGGAATGCGGCGCGCGGCAAGTTCGTCAAGGTGTTCCCGGACGAATACCGCAGGGCACTCGGTGAGCTCGCGGCCAAGGGCAAAAAGATCGCCGCCTGAGGCCCGCGGCCAACACCAACGGAACCACGATTAACGGCCCTCTCGGGCCCGATGTTTCAGGGACAGCACAGCCATGGGAAAAGTGACCGGATTTCTGGAGTTTGAACGGCTGCACGAAGCGGCGGAAAAGCCGCAGGAGCGGCTCAAGCACTGGCGCGAGTTCGTCGGCCATCTCTCCGACAAGGACGCAGGCACCCAGGGCGCACGCTGCATGGACTGCGGCACGCCGTTCTGCATGAGCGGCTGTCCGGTCAACAACATCATCCCTGACTGGAACGATCTGGTATTCAGGCAGGACTGGCAGCGCGCGCTGGACACCCTGCATTCGACCAACAACTTCCCCGAATTCACCGGCCGCGTCTGCCCCGCGCCCTGCGAAGCGGCCTGCACGCTGAACATCAACAACGACCCGGTCGGCATCAAGTCGATCGAACATGCGATCATCGACAAGGGCTGGGAATCGGGCTGGGTCCTGCCCCAGCCGCCTGCCCGCAAGACCGGCAAGCGCGTCGCCATCATCGGCTCCGGCCCCGCCGGCCTCGCCTGTGCGCAGCAACTGGCCCGCGCCGGCCATGATGTCGTCGTGTTCGAGAAGGCGGACCGTGCCGGCGGCCTGTTGCGCTACGGCATCCCCGACTTCAAGATGGAGAAACACCTGATCGACCGGCGCATGGACCAGATGCGCGCCGAAGGCGTCGAATTCCGCCTCAACCAGCATGTCGGCACCCAGGTCCCCGCGGACAAGCTGCTGGCCGAATTCGACGCCGTCGTCGTCGCCGGCGGCGCGGAACAACCGCGCGACCTGCCGGTTCCCGGCCGTGAACTTTCCGGCGTTCATTTCGCGATGGAGTTCCTGCCGCAGCAGAACAAGGTGGTCGCCGGCGACAAGGTGACGGGCCAGATCATGGCCACCGGCAAGCACGTGGTGGTGATCGGCGGCGGTGACACCGGCTCCGACTGTGTCGGCACCTCCAACCGCCACGGCGCGGCCTCGGTCACCCAGTTCGAACTGCTGCCGCAACCGCCGCAGCAGGAAAACAAGCCGATGGTCTGGCCGTACTGGCCGGTCAAGCTGCGCACCTCGAGCTCGCACGAAGAAGGCTGCCAGCGCGACTGGTCGGTCGCCACCAAGCGCTTCGAAGGCAGCAACGGCAAGGTCGAGAAGCTGGTGGCCGCCCGCGTCGAGTGGAAAGACGGCCAGATGCGCGAAGTGCCGGGCTCCGAATTCACGATGAAAGCCGATCTGGTGCTGCTGGCGATGGGTTTCGTCGGCCCGGTGCAAAAAGGGCTGCTGGAGCAACTCGGTGTTGCGAAGGATCCCCGCGGCAATGTGCAGGCGGACACCGAGAAGTACCAGACCTCGGTCGGCAAGGTTTTCGCGGCCGGCGACATGCGCCGCGGCCAGTCGCTGGTGGTCTGGGCCATCCGCGAAGGACGGCAATGCGCCCGCGCCGTTGACGAATTCCTGACGGGATCCAGCGAGCTGCCGCGTTAAATGGCGGCGCTGAAGAACAACTGCTTCATCCGGGCATTGCTGCGCCAGCCGGTGCCGTACACACCGGTCTGGATCATGCGCCAGGCCGGGCGTTACCTGCCGGAATACAATGCCACGCGCAAACGCGCCGGCAGTTTTCTTGGCCTCGCCAAGAACCCCGGCTTCGCCACTGAAGTCACGCTGCAGCCGCTGGCGCGTTTCCCGCTGGATGCAGCCATCCTGTTCTCCGATATCCTGACCGTGCCCGATGCGATGGGCCTCGGGCTCTATTTCGCCGAGGGCGAGGGCCCGAAGTTTGAGAGACCCCTGCGTGACGAAACCGCGATCCACGCACTGCGCGTGCCGGAACCACGGGAAAGCCTGGGCTACGTGCTGGATGCCGTCCGGCAGATCCGCGGCGCCCTCGGCGGCAGCGTGCCCCTGATCGGATTTTCCGGCAGCCCCTACACCCTGGCCTGCTACATGATCGAGGGCGGTGGCAGCGATGATTTCCGCACCATCAAGAGCATGCTCTACGCGCGGCCCGACCTGCTGCATCATGTACTCGACATCAACACCCGCGCAGTGATCGCTTACCTCAATGCCCAGATCGAAGCCGGCGCCCAGGCCGTCATGGTGTTCGACACCTGGGGCGGGGTGTTGTCCGATGCCGCCTACCGCGAGTTTTCGCTGGAATACCTGCGGCGCGTGGTTGCCGGACTGCACCGCGAATGGAATGGCGAACCGGTGCCGAACATTGTGTTCACCAAGGGCGGCGGATTGTGGCTGGAAGACATCGCCAGCATCGGCTGCAATGCCGTGGGGCTGGACTGGACGGTCAATCTTGACGCCGCACGAAGGCGCATCGGCAGTCGGGTTGCCTTGCAAGGCAACCTCGACCCCGCCGTGCTGTTCAGCGATCCCGCAACCATCCGCGCCGAGGTCGCCAAAGTCCTGCAGCAATTCGGCAAGGGGGAGGGCCATGTATTCAATCTCGGCCACGGCATCTCGCAATTCACTCCCCCCGGCCATGTCGGGGCGCTGGTGGATGCCGTGCACGAGTTGAGCCGGGCCTATCACTGATCAGTACCGGTGGTCTGCTGGCGCAAAAAGTTTATGCACAGCAATGACTTAGGTTTGATCACCTGTCACGACAGTGTGGACCAGCCTGACTGATTAAATGTAAGTTATTGTTTTTATTGTTATTTTCTGGCATCTGCTGAGCCCGGCCGTCTCCCGGCCTCTCACCGGAACAGCGACAATGGCGGCGATGGAAATTTGACCAACAGATTTATCCACAGCCCCGTGATCCAAAAATTCCTTGGCTGCAAGGCAGTTGGCCGTTATTTCGAATCCCCGGCTGAACTTTGCAGCCCGGCCTGCCGCACATGGCCATGAACCTGATCCGCGTCGCACTGGATGTTCCGGTCCCCCGGCTGTTCGACTACCGCTGTGACGACCCCGCGGCCAGGACAGGCGCCCGCGTGCTGCTGCCTTTCGGAAAACGCCGGCTGGTCGGCATCATTGTGGCGAAGCCCGAACACAGCGACGTTCCCCAGTCCAGCCTGAAACATGCGATACGCGTGCTCGACGAGCAGCCCCTGCTCGGCAGGGCAGACCTGCGACTGCTCGGATTTGCTGCGGAGTATTACCTGCATCCTCTGGGTGCCGCGATCATGGCCACCGTGCCGGCCGCCTTGCGCAGGGTGCGCAACCGGGAACAGACCCCGGCGGCTTACACGCTGACGCCGGCGGGCGCGGCAATCGATACCTCGGTCTTGCCGCCGCGGGCCCGGTCGCAGCACCGGCTGCTGTCATTGCTGCGCGACAACCCGGTGATCCCCCACGCGGCAATCACCGACAGCGCAGCAATGCGCAAGGCCTTGCAGGTCTTCATCGCGCAGGGCTGGGTGCGGACTGCGGCGGCACCTTCACCCGCATCCCGGCCGGATTCCATACAGACAGCAGCAGGTCCTGCGCTCAACGACGAACAGTCC